>NZ_JAGQCR010000039.1:0-17344 GCF_024346295.1 Cyanobium sp. BA20m-14 | reverse complement strand
CGCCCCCCTATTCCATACAGAAAAATAACAATCACGCCCTTGTGTGGCCTTTGCTGCAATTGGCCTGCCCCGCAGGCGGTAGGCCTGGGCAGAGTAATGGATAGTTTCCCGTGACCAATGTGGTGTCAATCCCAGCGGCTGGGCAGGCCGGCAAGAAGAAAAAGGGCTTAAAAAAGAGCTTGAAAAAGAAGTTAAAAGAGGCCAAAAAGAATCCGGCTGCCCATGCTAAAGCAGGTAAATCTAAGGCTGAAAGCCCGAGCGATCGCTATTTTCCCTCGCCAATCTTTGATGATTTTTCTGCCAATTCGGAGGGCAAGAAAACCAGGCTCGATCGCAAGCTCTATGAAAAAGAACTGGCCCGGCTCCAGGTGGAGTTGGTCAAGATGCAGTACTGGATCAAACACAGCGGCTATCGCATCATCCTGCTCTTTGAAGGGCGGGACGCCGCTGGCAAGGGCGGAACGATCAAGCGGATAACCGAGCCCCTCAACCCACGCGGTTGCAGGGTAGTGGCGCTGGGCACACCCTCGGATCAGCAAAAGACCCAGTGGTATTTCCAGCGCTATGTGGAGCACTTCCCCTCCGCTGGCGAGATTCTGCTCTTCGATCGCAGTTGGTATAACCGCGCCGGGGTGGAAAACGTGATGGGATTCTGCACGCCCCAGCAGGTTGAGGAGTTCAGGCAATCCTGCCCAGAATTTGAGCGCATGCTGGTGCGCAGCGGCATCACGGTATTGAAATACTGGTTCTCGGTCAGTGATGAGGAGCAGGAAGCCCGCTTCCGCTCCCGCCTTGAAGACCCAGCCCGGCGCTGGAAGCTGAGCCCGATGGATCTGGAGTCCCGTGATCGCTGGGTTGAGTTTTCCAAAGCGAAGGACGAGATGTTCGCCCACTCCAACATTCCTGAAGCGCCCTGGTTCACGGTTGAGGCTGACGACAAGCGCCGTGCCCGTCTCAACTGCATCCAGCACCTACTCAGCAAGGTTCCCTATGTGGACATGACTCCTGAGCCGATCGAACTGCCCCCCCGCCTGGGCGGTGGCGACTACCAGAGGCCCCCGCTGAATGAACAGTTTTTTGTGCCCAACTGCTACCCCTAGGCACGGCCGTGCTTCGCCCCCCAAGGGCAAGTCCAGGCGGCATGCGTAAAGAATCGCAAATCTGTCGCGACAGTCACAGCGCCGGCGCCGGCAACCGAGTGAGGTGACTATCCCTTGCACCAGCCCCATGGTCAGCTCTGGCCTAGCACTGATCACCCTCGAGGATGGACGCGCCTCCTACATGGGCACTTGGAGCTTGATCCTGAATCCCGGCAAGAAGTTGGCGGCGATACACACCACCTTCCAGTCTGTTGAGGGGCTGGGGTGTGTGATCGAGAGGCTCGACTTTCAGGCTAAGGAGACGGCAGTTGAGTTTCTGCGCCACCTACTGCTGCACAACTGGCAGCTGGGCGATGTTAAAAGTGAGGCCGAGCCCTTGTTATTAGGCCTCGCCACCTAGTCACCTCGCCCCTAGGCCAATGAATTCGATGAGCGCCGCCGATGCGTTTGCTGCAGTAGCCCTGGCAGCTGTCTGTTGGGATGGTGTTTTATCGATGGCTGGCTCCAGATCCCTGCGCCATGCCCTCGATTACCGCAAGCCATTTCGTGACTATGACGAAGCCCAGATGATGCAATTGTTGGACTCCCTGCTCAAGCAACTGCGGGAAAAAGGAGCCCAACATTTAATGGTTGATGGCGCTGCGCTTTTAAATGCCAGGCAGCGGGGCGCCGCTTTTGCCGTGGCGGCGGAAATAATGCGCTTCGATGGCCCTCTGCAGGATGATGAACAGAATATTTTGATCAATCTCGCCGCTGTTCTGGAGCTCGATAGCGCCCTTAGCTCTGAGATCCTCAGGGTGATGGATATTCTCCATGCGGAGATTGAGTGTGAAGGCTAGTGGCTAGGTTTATGATCACCTAAGACTGCCAACTCCATGTATGAGCCGGCAGCGGCAGCCGCCCCATCCTCGCCCTCGCTGCGTTTGACCAGCAAACGTGGGCTCGATCTGCTCAGGGATCCCGCATTGAATCAGGGCACCGCTTTTGCGGCGCCCCAGCGCCTTGCCTTTGGGCTCGAGGGGCTGTTGCCGCCCCAGGTTGAGAGCCTGGACCTGCAGGTGCAGCGCAGTTGGGCAGCCTTCTGCCAGTTGGAGGGCCCCCTGGAGCGATACGCCTTCGTGGAGGGGTTGCGCCGCAGCAACCTGGTGCTCTTTCACCGCTTCCTCAGCGACCACCTCGAAGCGGTGCTGCCGATCGTCTACACCCCCACCGTGGGGGCGGTGATTCAGGACTTCAGCCGCAGTTACCGCACCCCCATCGAGGGTCTATTTATCAGTGCCGACCAGCGGGGTCGCCTGCGCCAGGTGCTGCGCAACGGCATCAACGGCCCCATCGACCTGGTGCTCGTCACCGATTCAGAGGGGATCCTCGGCATCGGAGATCAGGGGGTGGGAGGAATCCACATCTGCCAGGGCAAGCTGGCCGTCTACACCCTCTGCGCAGGGCTCAACCCGGAGCGGGTGCTGGCGGTCGCCCTCGATGTGGGCACCAATCGACCCAGTCTGCTGGCCGATCCCCTCTACCCCGGCCTGCATCAGCGCCGCCTGGCTGGGGCTGACTACCTGGGCTTCGTCGATGAGTTCGTCGAGGCCGTCCAGCTGGAGTGTCCCGGCGCTTGCCTGCACTGGGAAGACTTCGGTACCAGCCATGCTCGCCAGTTGCTGGAGCGCTATCGCGAGCAACTGCCGAGCTTCAATGACGACATCCAGGGCACCAGCGGTGTGGTCAGCGCGGCGGTGCTGGCGGCCTGCCAGGGGCTGGGTCAGACCCTGGCAGAGCAGCGCATTGTGGTGTTTGGTGCGGGCACTGCTGGCTGCGGTATCGCCGAAGGCCTGCTGCGCCTGCTGCAGAAGGGCGGTCTGAGCCACGGGCAGGCCTGCGAGCGGATCTGGGCGGTGGATCGGGAGGGTCTCCTGGTGCAGGGGATGGCGGGTCTCAATCCCGGCGCCGCCGCCCTGGCCCGGGATCCCCAGGAGCTGGACAATTTTTGCCGCAATCTCGAGGGCCAGATTGATCTGGCCGCCGTGGTGGCCCAGGTGCACCCCACCGTTTTGATCGGCACTTCAACCGTGGCGGGGGCCTTCAGCCGAGAGCTGGTAGAGGAGATGGCCCGCCACTGCGTCCACCCGGTGATATTGCCCCTTTCCAACCCCACCAGCCTGGCGGAGGCAGTCCCAGCCGACCTGCTCGCCTGGACCGGTGGTCGGGCCCTGGTGGCGACTGGCAGTCCCTTTGCGCCTGTTGAGCTGCCGGGGGGGCGGCGGGTGATCGGCCAGTGCAACAACTGTTTCCTGTTTCCCGGGCTGGGCTTTGCCACGGTGGCCCTGGGCCTGCGGGCCATCAGCGACGGGATGATCGATGCGGGGCTGCAGGCCCTGGCGGAGTGGATCCCCGCCAGCCGCAACCCAATGGCCGCTCTGATGCCAGCCCTGGGCGATGGAGCGGCGGTGGCCGCAGCTGTGGCCCAGGCCGTGGCCAGCGCCGGTGTTCGGGAGGGGCTGGCCCGTGAAGGGATCAGCCAAGAGCAGGTGCCCCTGCTGCTGCAGCAGGCCCGCTGGCTGCCGACTTATCTGCCCCTGGCGAGCAGCGCTGTTTAGGTACATATTCCGTAGCATTTGGCCACGCTGAGGCCTGCGATGCCCTGGACTGCCGCCGACATTCCCGACCAGTCCGGTCGGCTGGCCCTGATCACCGGCGCCAGCAGTGGCCTGGGGCTGGAGACGGCCCGGGCCTTGGTGCGCCGCGGTGCCACCGTGGTGCTGGGCTGCCGCAGCCGCCAGCGCTCTGAACAGGCCCGCACCTCCCTGCTGGCCGACGCGGCGGGCGGTGCGATCGATCTGCTCGATCTCGACTTGGCCGATCTGGCCTCGGTGCGGGCCGCGGCCCGCGAACTGGCCGATCGCTATGGCCGCCTTGACCTTCTGATCAACAACGCCGGCGTGATGGGCCTGCCCCGCAGCCTTACCAGCGATGGTTTTGAGATGCAATTTGGGGTGAACCATCTGGGCCACTACGCCCTGACCATGGCGCTGCTGCCGCTGTTGCGAGCTCGCCCGGCGAGCCGGGTCGTGACCGTGACCTCCGGGGCCCAGTATTTCGGGCGCATCGCCTTTGACGATCTGCAGGGGGAGCACCGCTATGACCGCTGGGCCGCCTATGGCCAGAGCAAGCTGGCCAATGTGATGTTCGCCTTGGAGCTGCAGCAGCAGTTGCTGGCCGCCGGCGCCGATGTGCTTTCACTGGCCGCCCATCCCGGCATCGCCCGCACCAACCTGCAACCCGCTTCGGTGGCCGCCAGCGGCTCCTGGTTTGAACCCCTGGCCTATCGAGTCATGGGTCCGCTGATGCAGAGCTCCGCCATGGGGGCCCTGCCCCAGCTCTTTGCTGCCACGGCGCCCGCTGCCCGGCCCGGGGAGCACTACGGCCCCGACCAGCTGGGGGGAATGCGCGGTCACCCTAAGGAAGTGCCTGTGGCCCCTGCCGCCACCGATGGCCAGCAGCGCTTGAAGCTGTGTCAGCTGAGTGAGCAGCTCACGGCAGCCCCCACCAGCTGAGAATTGCCATGGCAGAACTAAATAACCAGGCTGTTAGTGATAACCAGACCGTAGAGGTTGCCCTTGCCATGTTGGAACGTGATGGCTGCTGGCTGATGCAGCTGCGCGACGACATTCCCGGCATCGTGGCCCCAGGCTGTTGGGGCCTGTTCGGGGGCCATCTGGATCCGGGTGAAACAGCGGAGCAGGCCCTGCAGCGCGAGTTGTTGGAGGAGATCGGTTGGCAGGCGGAGCTGCTCCACTACGCCATGGAGCACCGCAACCCCAGGCGCCGGGCCCATGTCTTTTGCGGCCAGCTAACAGTGCCGTTGGCGCAGCTGCAGTTGCTGGAGGGTCAGGACATGGCCCTGGTGTCGCCCCAGGAATTGCTCAGCGGCTCGATTTGGAGCCCAAGGCTGCAGGGCCACCGTCCCTTGGCCGCTGGATTGGCCGAGGTGATGCAGAGGTTTTTTGCGGCCCCAGCGGGCCCGAGCCAGCCCTGAGTCCCCAGCGCCGGCCCCAGGGGGGAGCGGCAGCAAGTCAGGGCTTTCAAATTATTGCGGCATATTGTCAAAAGTGCTGTTTTGCTGGTACCAGTTTGAAGCAGTGCCCGTGACCTTCCAGTCAGGATCAATCATCGGTCTCCGTTCCAAGCCTGATGCGCTCTACCAGGTAGTGAACCTGGACGAGGTCTCCGGTTCCGCCTGGGTCAGGCGTTGGCCTTTGAGCCGCCATCGGTTCCCCACCTTTTCGGTTCCCCACGCCGAGATCACGGCCGTCGACAAGGGCAGCCTGCGATGATAACTCCGATTTTTCTGGTGCTCACCAGGCTGATCCGTTCGGCCTGGACTGCCGCCCTCACGCTGGCCTGTATCGCAACCTGCCTCGAATGCGCAGCCCAGCTGAGTTCTTTCAGCTAAGTGCCTTCAGCTAGATCCCTTCAGCTAAGCCCTTCAGCTGAGCACCGGACCGGCCAGCATGGTTTTAGCCACGAATGGCGATGTCATCGCCCGCAGCAGGGCGCTGTAGTTCAGCCCAAAGCTGATTTCGGCCCCCACCGCAACCATTTCCCCGCCGGTGTCGAGCACCAGATGGTCGCTACTGGCGCCCAGCAGCTCCATGCCGGCGGGCAGGGACAAACCGGCGGCATCTACATCCTGCAAGCCCAAGGCCAGCAGCACTCTCCAGCGTTCGCCCCGATCGCGCCGCCCAGCCACCGGCCCGAAGGCCCCCTCCCCGGCGCAGCCCCAGGCCAGGGTGGGCTTGGGCCCGGCTTCGATCACTTCCCCAACCAGTTGAAACGCATTGGTGAACAGCCCCTGGATCGGTTGTCGCCCCAGGGGCTCGCGGCCCAGCAGGATCGCCTCCCCCAGGCGCAGGTTGTTGATCCGGTCGACCCTCCCGCCCTCCAGCAGCCAGGGCAGGTTGGCGGAGTTGCCGCCTGACACCATTGGCAGGGCGATCCCAAAGGCCAGCTCCAACCCCCTGGCCAACTCGCAGAGCTGGCCCATCGAGGCATCGGAAGGCCCAATCCCGTTCTGGCAGCCCAGGTTGGTGCCCAGCCCGAGCAGGTCGAGCCCGGGCAACTGCAACAGCTCGGCCGTGATGCCATCGAGCTGCCTGGGCATGATCCCCTCGCGCAGATCCCCGAGCTCCACCATCAGCAGCACGCCGTGGCGGCAGCCCTGGTCCACCGCCGCGGCCGAAAGCAGGGTCAGTACGGCCGGCTCACTGTTCAGGCTGCAGTTGGCCGCCGCCACTACCCGCCCCACCTGGCTTGGCAGGGGTGAGCGGATCAGGGTCAGCGGCACTGAGCCGTTGCTCTGGCGCAGGGCCTCGATCGTTTCGATGCGCGACTCGCCGAGGCCCGCAACCCCTGCGGCGACCAGCACCGAGGCAATGGGGGCTGAGCCGAGGGTGGCCTTGGTCACGGCCGTGACCGAGATGCCCCTGGCCGCGAGGCGCTCGACCAGGCTGCGGGCGTTGTGGCCAAGGCGGTCGAGGCGGATGACCAGCCTCGGTGAGCTCACAGGGCGATGGCGTTGGCCATCGGCTTCAGCTCGGGGAAGGCCCGCACCACCATGTCCACCAGCCGTTGGGGTGAGCGGCTGAGCGCATCGGTCGCCGGGATGCCCAGCTCAATCTCGTAGAGCGCAATAGCGGCGGTCATTTCGGCTTCGCTCATCCCCTCGTGATTCAGGGCCATGCCGATCACCCGGGTGGCCGGGGAAAAGGCTTCGATCAGCTTGATTTCGCTGGCCGCAGTAGGCATCGGGATTTTGGGAAAATCGCTGAGCCGCTGCCGCATCGGGGCATGCTGGAGCACGACGGCTTGGGGTTGGCTGCCCCGCAGGATTGCCGTGGAGCTCAGATAGGCGGGATGGCTGAGCGCCCCCTGGCCTTCGATGACGATCACTTCGGGGCTCTCCGCCTCGAAGGCATGGACAACTGCGGCCTCCACTTCGCCGGAGCCGTACTGGCAGGGCAGGGCGTCAAGGGCGATTCCGTAGCGGGCGCCCTGCATCAGCCCGGTTTGGCCCGTGCCCACCATCACCGTCTTGATGCCCCGTTCGTTCAATGCCCGGGTCAGGATCACGGCCGTGGTGCGTTTGCCGATGGCCCCATCGGTACCAAGCACGGCGATTCGTTTGCAGCCCACCGAGGAGATGCGCCCGCTGAAAAGATGCAGATCCCCTTGGGCGGGGGGGCGGCGCACATCGACGATCCTGACGTTTTTGGCCGCCGCCGCCGCTGCAAATTCCAAGTCGTCGTTGAGGAATTCGTGCAATCCGTTGATCAGGTGCAGCCCTGCGGCGATCGCCTCCAGCAGCACATGTCGCTCGGGCGCCTGGAGCCTGCCGCTGGCGGGTGCCATGCCAAAAATCAGCGTGTCTACGGGGCCATTGGCTGGGGCCAGGGCCTCAGCTAGATCCGCCAGGATCGGGATGCCGGTGGCGACGCCATCAAGCACCTGGCCCGCATCAAAGCCTGCCAGTTTGCTATCGATGATCGACTGAATCTTGAAGCGCTGTGAATGACGAACCAGCCCGTTGGCGGTTTTGCCGTCGATACGACCGAAATTAGCTTCGCAATAAACTATAGCCCTTGGAGTTGATGGCGAATAAATGTTATTCTGAACGGATGACACCTTAGTATTTGCCTTGGTTCTTGCCTCAGAGGAAGCGACCGAATGGTCCGCTCCAGCCAGGCCGAAACGGGGATACCAGATGCCCCCACCAGGTGGGGTTTACCAATTCACCCTAGGACCAGCTGCCAAGGGGGCGGATATCTGCAGCTCTTTGATCCCGGCACAATCCAGTCAGGGCCAGGCGATAAAGCTCACCGGCTCATATTTGGCGAAAGTGATGCGCCAGGCCCTGCTTACGAGACCCTGCAGACTGTCAAGCAAAACCTGTGTTTCACCCCCGGAGAGCCAGCTGGCTTTCAGCAGTGGCAGCTGTTCACTCATCACCTCCATAGGTATTTCCACCAGCAACAAACTGCCATCTCCCGCCGCCCGCTGCAGTGGGCCCTCATCGCTGCGCTGCCAGAGACGCAATAGCAGTTCCAGCGCCAGGCTGCGGCCGGCCTCGCCGGGATCAGCCGCTTCGGCCGCTGCTGCGGCCTGGGATCTGCCGGCGAGGGGCAGGGCGCGCTTGCCTGAGATCTCAACGAGCGCAAGGGCAACCAGGTAGGGAGCGTCGGCCATCGGACCAATCCTTCAGGGCCGCCCCAGCCTGCCTGATCGCGTCAAACCAGCCGATCGGCAGAGCATTCGGGGTGCGGCATGGCTACATTCAACCTGCAAATCAAGCCCCACCGCTTGGGTGTGTGTTCCATGGCCACCATCGGAGACCAGCTCCAGACCTATCGCACCGCCCTAGCCGAGGCCCAGGCCAGGGGTGATGTGGCGATCGCGCGCAAGATCGAACAGCAAATCAAGGATCTGGAGGATTTCCAGCAGCGCCACCCCGATGAGGCCGTTGCGCCTACACCGCTGGAGGTGTTCTGCGACCTGAACCCTTCGGACATCAACTGCCTCGTTTACGACGACTGAGTAGCAATTGCTTCCCGGTCAGGATTCGCAACTCCTAGAGTTGGCCTGGTTCCCCTCGCCGTCCTCGCCAGGGTCAGCCGCCGCCAGGCCAACCGCAGCCAGGTCAACAGCAGGAGAATGGATCTCAGCCAATTTCTGGCCAATGGCGGCCATGGGGCCCAGGAGGAAGGGTTGGAGTCGATTGAGATTCCGGGCCGCATTGCGGTGGCGGCAAAGGGTCGCTTCATGCTGCGGGCCCTTTGCCGCAGCTTCGGGGGCTACTCCCGGATTACCTGTGCGGTCACCGATCAACAGGGCTGCCTCGATTACCTGGCTGTGGAAGCTGGGGATCCATACCAACTGCTGATCTGCACCGACTATCTCGAGAGCGGCAGCGGTTTTGACCTGGTTCGTCAGGCACGGGAACTCCATCCCAACATCCATGCCGTGGTGTTGGCACTGGGGGATTCGATCCCTGCCGAATGCCTCGATGCCCCCTGGTTGGAAGCGGTGGTGGCCGAAGCCGACTTTGTCGATGATCAGCAACCGCTGCAGGCCGCGGTGATGGCGGTGCTGGGCGGCCACTCCTACCGCAGCCCCTCCCTGCGCACGGGCATCCTGCCCTACCTGAGTTGCCCCCGGCTAACGCCGCGGGAATTCGAGGTACTCGACCTGCTCGCCAGTGGCCTCAGCGATCGCCAGATCGCCAAACGGCTTGTAGTCAGTGATGAAACGGCCCACACCTACACCAAGCGACTCTTGCAAACCCTCAACGTGCACAACCGGCTGCAGGCCGTGCTCAAAGGAATGCGCTGCGGCATGGTTCAAATCTGATGCTTCAAATCTGATGGTTCAAATCTGACTGTTCCCCCTTGGGGGCATCCATTGCTGGCCCTTTCAGGCAGATTGATGCCCATCCCAGACCAAGATGGAGATCGCATGGCCTTGATTCAGCGCCAAACGCCCTATCCCCACTGGGAATTCAGCGATCCGGCCACAGGTGACCTGCTGCGGATCGTGCCCGAGCGCGGCGGCCTGATCAGCGGCTGGAGCTGCTCTGGCCATGAGCTGGTCTACCTCGATCTGGAGCGCTTTCTCGACCCTGCCCAATCGGTGCGGGGTGGATTCCCGGTGCTGTTTCCAATCACCGGCGGCCTGCCGGGTAATCGGCTGCCCTTGCCCCAGGGTGAGTTCAGCCTCGGCCAGCATGGCTTCGCCAGGCAGATGCCCTGGCAGCTGGAGCCCCTCGCCGATGGCCTGGGGGTACAACTGCAGTTGTCCGATACCCCCGAAACGCTGCAGGCCTATCCGTTCAACTTCCTGCTCAGCATGGAGGTGCGGCTGGCGCCAGGGGCGCTGGAGATCAGCACGGTGGTGCAAAACCGCAGCAGCGAAGTGATGCCCTTCAGCTTCGGGCTGCACCCCTACTTCAACCTTTCCAGCCTGGAGACGGTGAGGTTTGAGGGCTTACCTCCCCAGTGCCTCAACCACCTCACCATGGAGGAGGCCTCCAGTGCCGAACAGATGGAACGGCTGGCCAGTGGCATCGACCTGCTGGTCGAACCCACAGGTTCGGTGCGGCTGGTGGATACTGGCGCGGGCACCAGCCTTGAGCTCCAGCTCAGCCACCCGCTGGATCTGGTGGTGCTCTGGACGGAGCCGCCCCGGCCGATGGTGTGCGTGGAACCCTGGAGTGGGCCGAGGCAGGCCCTGATCAGCGGTGATCGCAAGCTCGAATTGAGCCCGGGCGCCAGCACAAGGCTCCATACCCGCTATGCCTTTACGGCATCAACAGGTTCCTGAGACCCAACTGCCCCCAAACGGGGGCTTCACGCAATTGGGGGTGCTGGTCGAATCTGCATGGCGACTACGACGTCGTTGCCATGTTGTTGCCATGAGTCAGCTAACTTTTACCGCCGACCTCACAATTGCTGAACTGGAGACAAGTTTTTCAATCTATTGCAAGGCGCTTCGTATCCTCATCCTTGAGGAGAGGACGATCAACCAGATCCGCCGCAGCGTCTGCTGGCGGCGCCTTTCTTCTCTGCATGAGGCCCTGCCGTACCGGTATGGGGATCCCGCCCATCTCTACTTTTTGATCAAAAGAGAGTGCGGCAAGTGAGGGGGCTTGGGCCGAGCCAGATCCACCAATCCCCCCGGGTTCAGCGGCTGGAGGTGGGTGTCGTTTTGGATGGCAATAGTTCGGCTCGGGTGCGCATGCTTGCTTCCAGGTGGCAGTTAGGTGGGTCCAATCAGTACCAATAACCACCAAATTGCTGCGGTCTGCTGCTACTATTTGGTTTGAACGAACTACCTCACATGCTTACAGGCTCCGAATTGCTCGCCAAGGTCAAAGAGCTGGGTGATGTTTCCAAATCGGATCTGGTCCGTAGCTGTGGCTACGTGAGCACGAAGAAAGATGGCAGTGAGCGCCTCAATTTCACGGCTTTTTACGAGGCCCTGCTCGGTGCCAAGGGTGTAAGCCTTGGCACCGACAGTGTCGGCAGGGGTACGGGCAAGGGTGGCCGCAAGCTGAGCTACACCACAAAAATTCAGTTCAACGGCAACCTGCTGGTGGGCAAGGCCTACACCGCCATGCTCGACCTCAAGCCCGGGGATGAATTTGAGATCAAGCTGGGCCGCAAGCAGATCAAGCTCGTTCCCATCGGTGGGGCTGACGAGGAAGAGTGATTTAGTCCCAGCCAAGCTGGCTTCTGGCTGCCTCAGCTGTTTTCTTTCACTCCTTCTGGGACCCCGGTTTCTCCGGGGTCCTTGCTCTCCGTATCCCTAGCCTGCAGCGCTTCAGCCCTGTCCTGGCATGTGGAGCAAAGCACCTTGCCCTTGCGCTGTCTGTATAGCTTGATCGAGCGCTCAATTTGCACTCCACAACTGCAACAGGGAAACAGGGGGCTCATCGGATCGGCAGCGCGCTGGGTCACCCACCAGGGCAGGATCGCAAACATCAGCCTTAGCAAGGTAACGCCAGTGGGGCCCAACAGCAGGGTGACCATCCCCCCTGTCGCAAGCTGACCTCCCCCACCCCCCACCATGCCCCCCAGCCCCAGCCTCCCTCCGATCGCGGGCCATGAGGCGGAGATCCTTGCCTTGGTGCAACTGCCCGGAGCGGTGTTTGCCCCCCACTCCAATCTCCAGCTGGAGCAGATCCATTCAGCTTTTGCCTGTGCGCTCCACATGCATCAGCCCTCGATTCCAGCCGGGGCCAACGGAGAGCTGATCTCCCATTTGCAATACATGTATGAGCACCCGGGCGAGGGTGATAACCACAACGCCGATGCCTTTGCCCACTGCTACAAAAGGCTTGCCGAGATCATTCCCCAGCTGATTGGCGAGGGCTGCAATCCCCGAATCATGCTCGATTATTCGGGCAATTTGTTTTGGGGTTTCGAGCAGATGGGCCGCCAGGACATCCTTGGCGCCCTTAGAACCCTCGCCTGCGATCCGAGCCTGCAGCCCCACGTGGAGTGGCTCGGCACCTTCTGGAGCCATGCGGTGGCCCCCTCCACGCCAATCCCCGATCTCAAGTTGCAGATCCTGGCTTGGCAGCACCATTTCGCGGCCCTGTTTGGCCCCGAGGCCCTGCAACGGGTGAAGGGTTTTTCGCCGCCGGAGATGCACCTGCCCAACCACCCCGACACTCTCTATGCCCTTGTCAAGGCCCTCGTGGAGTGTGGCTACCGCTGGTTGCTGGTGCAGGAGCACAGCGTTGAAAATCCCGATGGCTCCAGCCTCAGTCGGGAGCAAACCCTGATCCCCAACCGTCTGGTGGCCCGCAACTCCAGCGGCGACACGGTGAGCATCACCGCCTTGATCAAAACCCAGGGCTCTGACACCAAGCTGGTGGGTCAGATGCAGCCCTGCTACGAGGCCCTCGGCCTCGGCCGCCAGCCCCTTGGCGCCGGCACTATTCCGGCGTTGGTGTGTCAAATCGCCGACGGAGAAAATGGCGGCGTGATGATGAACGAGTTCCCTGCTGCATTCATCCAGGCCCACCAGCGCATCGCCAGCAAAACGGCTGAGGGCAGTAAAACGGGTCAGGCCAGCAAAACAGTGGCGATCAATGGCAGCGAGTACCTGGAGTTGCTCGAGGGGGCAGGGGTGAACAGCACCGCCTTCCCGGTGATTCAGGCGGTGCAGCAGCACAAGCTCTGGCCGCTGCTCGATCCCCAGGGCAGCACCGAACCGCCCGATGCAGCAGCGGTTCAGGCCGCCATTGCCCAGCTCCAGGCCGCCGATCCCTCCTTCTCAATGGCCGGGGCTTCCTGGACCAACAACCTCAGCTGGGTGGAGGGATACGCCAACGTGCTCGAGCCGATCAACCAGCTGAGCGCCCGCTTCCACCAGCATTTCGACCCCCTGGTGGCGGTCGACCCTGCCCTGACCCAAACCCCGGCCTACCAGCAGTGCCTGCTGCACCTGCTGCTGCTGCAAACAAGCTGCTTTCGCTACTGGGGCCAGGGCACCTGGACCGACTACGCCAGAGAAATTCACCGGCGTGGCATGGAATTACTCAGCAATTAGGGCTGGCCAAGGGCCTGGTTAAGGGCCTGGTCCAGGCTCGCAAGCCGGCGACCATTCACCCCCAGATCGGAATCCCCGCTGCGGGATACCGACCTGGCCTGCAGCTGGCCCCGGGCCTGGTCTGCATAGAGCTCCAGGTCGTCGACAAAGCCAAATAGGGCGCTACTGGCGGTGGCATGCAGGTAGCCATCGCCTTGCTCCACCAACGTGGTTCTGGGCATGGCCTGCACCACGGTCACCAGGCGGGCGAATGCGGCTTCCGGATCGGTCACCTCCCAGTCGGCCCTGGCGCAGTGGGCTGGAGACGGACAGGGCGACAGGAAGCCGTCGTGCACCCCCAGCTCAGGCGGCACCGGGCCTACCAGGTGGAACAGGGCCAGGCTAAGGATCAGCAGCAAGGGTTGGAGAAGGGTTCCCATGGCGTTGATTTAGCTGCTCAAGTAGGGGCCAGGAAGCTCCAGGGCTCCCAGTCTTACCTGCATGGCCCCGGCCCCCACGGCGGCTTGCACGGCAGCAGCCCAAATGGAGGATGCTGTACACCGGCGAACCTCTGCGCCAGCCCATGGGCCCCCTCCAGGTTGTGTGGTTCAAGCGGGATCTGCGCCCTGCAGATCACCTCCCCCTGCTGGAGGCCTGCCGGCACGGAGCCCTGCTGCCCCTCTATGTGGTGGAGCCCGAGTACTGGCAGCAGCCCGACAGTTCGGCGCGCCAATGGCTGTTCTGCCGCGAAAGCTTGCTGGAGCTGCGCGCTGCCCTGGCCCGCCTGGGCCAACCCCTGGTGGTGCGGGTCGGTGTGGTGGAGCAGGTGCTCGAGCGAGCCCGGCGCCAATTCGGCATCGGCGGCCTCTGGAGTCATCAGGAAACCGGCAATGGCTGGACCTACGCCCGCGACCTGCGGGTCGCGGCCTGGGCCCGGCAGCACGCCATCGAGTGGCACGAGATCCCCCAGTTCGGGGTGAGCCGTCGCTTGGCGCAGCGCCAGGGTTGGGCGCGCCGCTGGGAGGAGCGCATGGCCGAGCCGATCGCTCCGGCACCGCAGCGCCTGGAGCCTTTGGCTGGCCTGGATCCCGGGACCATTCCCAGCGCTGAGGAGCTCGCCCTGGTGCCGGATCCCTGCCCGGGGCGCCAGCTTGGCGGCCGCCCCCAGGGGCTGGCGCTGCTGGAGAGTTTTCTAGATCTGCGCAGTCGCGCCTACCAGAGCGGCCTGTCGAGTCCGAACACGGCCTTTGCCAGCTGTTCGCGGCTCTCTCCCCACCTGAGCTGGGGCACCCTGTCGCTGCGGGAGGTGGTGCAGGGGAATCGCCAGCGGCGCCAGGGACTCACGGCGGTCTCCTGGCGCCGGGGCCTGCAGCGCTTCGATGAGCGCCTGCACTGGCACTGCCACTTCATCCAGAAGCTGGAGAGCCAGCCGAGTCTGGAGTTTCAGGAGCTCCATCCCCTCACCGCGGGCCTGCGCGAGTGGGATGGCCCGGGCAGCGACGAGCGCCTGGCGGCCTGGGCCGCAGGGCGGACGGGCCTGCCCTTTGTGGATGCCTGCATGCGGGCCCTGATCGCCACCGGTTGGCTCAACTTCCGCATGCGGGCCATGTTGGTGTCGGTGGCCAGCTACCAGCTCTGGCTGCCCTGGCGCGATAGCGGTTTGCACCTGGCCCGGCTATTCGTCGATTACGAACCGGGAATCCACTGGAGCCAGTGCCAGATGCAGTCGGGCACCACCGGCATCAATACGATCCGCATCTACAACCCGATCAAGCAGGGCGTCGATCACGATCCCGATGGCCTGTTCATTCGCCGCTGGCTGCCCGAGCTGGCGGCGGTGCCGGCGGTGTTTCTGCACCAACCCTGGATGATGGATGGGGCCACCCAGGAGCGGCTGGGCTGGGCGCTTGGCGCCAACTATCCCCTCCCCATCGTCGACTGGGCCTCTGCGGCGGCCACGGCCCGCGAGCGGCTCTGGGCCCTGCGCCACCAGCAGGGATTTGCCGCTACGGCCGCTGCGATTCAGCAGCGCCATGGCTCGCGGCGCTCGGGCCTCCGGGCCAGCCGCCGCCAATCCGGGGGCATGTCTTCCGGGGGCCTGTCTTCCGGGATGGAGCAATTGGGCCTGGATCTGGGCTGAGCCCTTGGATGCAACTGCCCGCTGCAACTTTCCGCGAGTGGGGTCAGTTGGAGGGCTCACTTCTTGCGGCAGTAGCCGCCGCCCACGTTCATCCAGCCCTCGGGGCAGGCTTCGCCCTTGGTGGGTTGAACCGTGTAGGTCATCAGGCCGAGAGTGCTGCACTTGCCGTTGAGCATGTCCACGTAGCCCAGGGGGCAGATGCTGCCAATCTTGGGCACCTGGCGCTGGGCCTGGGCTGGCGGCGAACTCCAGGCCAAGCCAGGGATCACAACGAGAAGGGAAAGCAGTACGCGACGGGCTGACATGGGGAGCTGGCAAGCGGGTGATCTGATGCTACGGAGGGCGACCTACCGAAGGCCCCTCGTATGTTCCGCAAATGATGTGATGACGATGCTGCAGATCCGCGTCAGACGCTTGAAGCAGGCCTGATCCGACGCTTTGGTGGGCGAAACGCACCAGCCAGGAGGCAGCGCGATGGCAAAGCTCGATCCGATGACGGTTTCTGCATTGAAGATGTTGAGGCTCGACACCGACCGGGTGCCCAGAAACCACAATGACCTGGCTTTTGCTGCCCGCCGCCGCACCAAATTCAAGGTTTGGACGCAGGAGCAAACCGACGCCTACCGGCACCTGTGGGATCGCATCGGCAAGCAGCAGGAGCAGCAGGCAGCGTGATTGCGCGCAATGCGGTTAAGGAGGCGCTCTAGCACTGTCGTTGATTCCGTTCAGCCTGTACAGAATCGATGACGCCTGAAAGAGCTCAATGGGTGGGTGTTAAGGCGAAAGGGCGAGCCCCCTTGAAGCCAGTTAATTGACCAGTACATCGACCAGTACATCGATGGCAGGGGTATGGGGAGCTCCAAGGGGGCATGCATATTTTGCGGAGCTTATGTTCTTGCCACTGGCTAGCTGATTCCTGCTTATCTCTGGCCCAAGTCTATGCTTGTTTAACGCGAAGTCAGGCTTGAAAAGTCCACCTGGCCTGCGTAGCCATCATTTCTATAGGCAACACCACAAAATATGCCCCAGGGCTGATGGAATGGCCAGCGAAGGCACCATCCTGGCCACTCCAGCCGATCTGCAATGAAGTTCACCGTTTTAGCTGCTGCGCAAGGCCACGGGCTAATTGACCCAGCAGATGCGCCTCGGACTCATTTGGGCAGGCGGCAGCGTTGCTGGCAGAGCTGGTCGAGGCTGGGCCGTCCGGTGAGGCGCAGGCGCCAGCCGGCCCAGAGGGCGTAGGCCTGTTCCACCAGCGGACCCAGTAGCGGCCAGGCGGTGGGGGCATACAGCCAGCCCAGGCCGACCAGCCTGTAGGCCTCCCGGAATACGGCCACATCGCGCAGCACCTGCCCCTCGGCGGTGATGCCGTGGATGCGCCCCATCGCCTCGCGGTAGCTGATGCCAGCGTGGGCGCCTGGGTCGTAGTCCGGGGCGTCGATGTCGACGAAGGTGAGCCGCGGCGATGCGGCGTGGAGGCGCTGATCGCGCGCCCCCAGAAACCGCACCTCCCGCAGGCAGAGCGGGCAGCCACCGTCGTAGAGAAGTGCGAGGCCTGGCGCAGCCGTGGACGGTGCCGCAATAAGTGTTTCCGGCATCACCACTTATTGCGGCAGGCCCTGCCGTGGGTCAGAGCAAGCAGCAGTAGGGACTTGTGCAGGGGAACCCGCATCGGATCGGCGGTGGCTGGTCTGATGCTAGGCAGGGTGCTCAGAGGAGCTGGCTCGTGCTGCGTCAACACCTGCAGATGCTCAGCCTCGCCACCCGCGGCGAAGGCTTCATCAACATCACCGCCGCTCTCGACGCCGAGATCGCCGCCAGCGGCTTGCAGCAGGGTCTGGCGTCCCTGGTCTGTCTCCACACCAGCTGCTCGCTCACGGTGAATGAGAACGCTGACCCGCGGGTGCTGGAGGATCTGGCGGCCTATCTGCGGGCCCTGGTGCCCCAGGAGGGGGTGCGGCCGATCAGCGGCCGCGGCGAGCTGCGGCCCTACGCGCACGACGACGAGGGCCCCGAC
>NZ_JAGQCR010000038.1:0-17766 GCF_024346295.1 Cyanobium sp. BA20m-14 | reverse complement strand
ACGGCGATTGCACTGAGCTGGCCGTCATCGTCCCTGCTGGGGGGGGCAATCGACGCACCGGCAGCCTGGGGCAGCAGGTCCTGTTCGCGCACCAACTCCCGACCCACCAGGCGACGGCCCTCTCGCCAGTAGGGCATCAGGGCTAGGGCCTCCGCACCGCTGAGCTGGCCATCTTTGGCGCCATGGCTGGGGAAGCAGGCTGCCGCCCGCAGCCAACCGCCGCTGGCCGCATGCAGCGCCGCTGCAAAAGCCTGGCTATGGGCCCGCATTGCCCCGTACACCGCCTGTCGACGCTGCGGATCGGGACCAAACAGCTCGCCGACCCCTTCATGCCAGTCATTGCCGTGCAGCGGCCAATTCAGCATCACTAAACCACCCGGCAGACGCCCGTAGGTAATCGTGCGCTCGAGGCCGAAGGTGGCGGCGGCATCGGTGAATGGGGCTGGCAGGGGCGGATGGGGCCCGGCGCTATCGGGCCCTGGTGGTCTGTCAGCGGCCAGCTGGCCCATCACCACCCAGGTGGGCGACTGCACCGGCTGCTGGCGGAAAAACGGCTCCGTCTCGAGCCGCTGACGGCTGGGGGCACTGGGTTCCCCCCACTGTTCTTGCGCTTCCCAGCCAAAGCGAAAGGGCACGTCCGCCAGCGCAAAAGTGTCGCCGCGATCGCTGCCGTCGATCAGCAGTTGCAGATCCAGCCTGATGGTGCGCTCGCCGCGGCAGAGCTCCAGGGACTCGATTCGGGCGCCCCGCCGCCGGATCGCCGCCAGGGTGGTCGATGGCCACCAGCGCAGCCTGGGTTCGGCCCGGCACCAGTCACGCAGCACCGCCTCGGCCGTGGCGGGCCGGTAGCCGAAGCAACTCACCCAGTTGTGATCCAGCCCGCCCGGCTCCCGCCGCTGCAACTCCCGCAGCAAGGCTCCCCAGAGCCCGGTCTGCCAGGGGCTGAGCTCGTTGCCATCGGGGCAGCAGACCCCGGCGGCGCTCACCATGCCGCCGAGCCAGGCTCCGGGGGTGAGCAGCAGGGTGTCTGCCCCCCCCCGGGCGGCCTGCAGGGCTGCAGCCACGCCGCCCGTTCCCCCGCCCCAAACCACCACATCAACCTGCTCGTGGGCGATCGCCATGGCTGCTGGGCAAGGGCTCAGTGCAGCCCAGCGTGGCAGGGTGGGGGGCATGGCTTTCACCCTCACTACCCCCCTTTATTACGTCAACGATCGCGCCCACTTAGGCAGCGCGTACACCACGTTGGCGTGCGATGCGATCGCTCGCTTTCAGCGCTTGAGAGGGGAGCAGGTTGTGTTCATCACGGGCTGCGATGAGCACGGCCAGAAGATCCAGCGCACCGCTGAAGCCTCCGGGCTCAGTCCCCAGGCCCACTGCGATGCCATCAGCGCCGGTTACCGCGATCTCTGGAGCCGCTGGCAGATCAGTCACGACAGCTTCATCCGCACCACCAGCCCCCAGCATCAGCAGTTGGTGCGGCAATTCTTTGCCCGGGTGGAGGCAAATGGCGATGTGGTGGAGGGGCGCCAGCAGGGCTGGTATTGCGTCGCCTGTGAGGAGTTCAAGGACGACGCCCCGGGCAGCCAGGACCCGGAATGCAGCATTCATCGCAAACCCCTGGAATGGCGCGACGAGGTCAATCTCTTCTTCCGGCTCTCCCGCTATCAGGCCGAGGTAGAGGCCATGATCCAGAGGCCGGGTTTCATCCTGCCGGCCACTCGCCAGAAGGAGGTGGAAAATTTTGTTAGCCAGGGGCTGCGCGATTTCTCGATCTCCAGGCTGGACCTCCCCTGGGGGATCCCGGTGCCCGGCCACCCGGGCCACACTTTTTATGTGTGGTTTGATGCCCTGTTGGGCTATCTCACCGCCCTGCTTGATCCAGACAAACCCGCCCTGCTGGAGCAGGTACTCGAGCGGGGTTGGCCCGCCCAGCTGCACGTCATCGGCAAGGACATCTTGCGATTTCACGCTGTGTACTGGCCCGCCATGTTGCTTTCGGCAGGACTGCCTCTGCCGGAGCGGGTTTTTGGCCACGGCTTCCTCACCCGGGAAGGCCAGAAAATGGGCAAGTCGCTTGGCAACGTGCTCGATCCGGAGGTGTTGCTGGAGCGGTGTGGCCGGGATGCGGTGCGCTGGTATCTGCTGCGGGACATTGCCTTCGGCGACGATGGCGATTTCCAGCAGCAGCGCTTCGTCGACCTGGTCAACAACGATCTCGCCAACACGATCGGCAACCTGCTCAACCGCACCTCATCGATGGCACGGCGCTGGTTTGCCGATGCGGTGCCCCCCGCCGGCGGGGCAGCTGCAGCAAGCCATCCCCTGGCCCTTGTCGCCCTTGAGACGGCAAGCAAAGTCAACGAAGCACTTGCAGCGCTCGATTTTCGTGGGGCGGCGGAAGCCAGCCTGCAGCTAGCCATATCCGCCAACGGCTATCTCAACGACCAGGCCCCCTGGCAGCGGATGAAGCACGACGACCAGCGGGACCAGGTGGGATCAGACCTCTACGCGGTGCTGGAAGCCAGCCGTTGGCTGGCGGTGTTGCTGGCCCCGATCGTGCCCGATCTCTCCAGTCGCATGTTGGCGCAACTCGGCCAGCAGCCCTTCAACAGCGATCGTCCAAAGGAGGCTGGCTCTCCCTCTGACCAGCCCTCTGACCAGCCCCAGGGCCAGTCCCCCTGGCTTGCGGCCCAGCAATGGGGGGTTCTCCAGCCTGGTCTGGCCCTGCCCGAGCCCGAGCCTGTGATGCGGCGGCTCGAGCTGGATTCACCCCTGTGATGGAGCGTTCAGCTGGCAAGCCTGGTTCAGCCCCATGGGCCAGGCCCCTTCTGCTCCTTGCCATGGGCAGTGCGGCCCTGCCCCTGCTGTTGCTCGGCTGTCGACCGCAGGACGCTAAGGAAGAGCCTCCCCAGCCATTTGTGTTTCGCTCCCTAAACCTGCGTCAGAAGGGCACCGATGGACTGCCCCTCTGGGAGTTGAGCAGTCCGGAAGCCCGTTATGACCTCGGCCGCAGGGTGGCCCAGGCCCGCGATCTCAGCGGCACGATCTATGCCAAGGGCCAGCCCGCCTATCGCCTCAAGGCAACCAGTGGCACGGTGATCAATGACGGCGAAGTGGTGCAGCTCGAAGGCCTGACCAGGTTGGTCAAGCTGGGGCCCAAACCCCTGCTGATCACAGCCCAGAGGCTGCGCTGGTACCCGCGCCAGGAGCGCATGGTGATTGATCACAGCCCCCAGGCCAGCCAGGGGGATCTGCGCCTCAGCTCAAGGCGAGCCCTGGTGTTGTTGCAACAGGAAAAATTGGAACTGCGCGGCAAACCCCTGCTGGAACGCAGCGGCAGCGACCAGTTGAAACTGGCCCTGAAGGCTGTCGACTGGTATGCCCGCACTGGCCAGTTGGAAGGCATGGGCCCGGTTCGGGGGGAGCGGCGCCTCCCGGCCAACGTCGTACAGACCCTCACTGCACCACGCCTCAGCGGCAATTCCCTTACGCGGGTGATTGATCTGGCTGCCCCCGTGCAACTGCTCGACCCGAGCCGCAAGGCCCGCCTCGATGCCAGCGACACCCGCATTGAAATGGCCCTTGAGCGCATCAGCAGTCCCCACCCCTTCACCGCCCAACTCGACCAGTCCCGCTTGAGCGGCCAGGGCTTTGAGGTGTTGGGACGCAGCCACACCGTGCTGATTCCCCAGGCCTGCCGGATCCAGCAGCCCGGAGACTCCCTGAAGGCAAACAGGTGCAGCTGGAACTGGCAGACCAACGAGGTTGCCGCCGATGGGGGCGTGGTGTTGCGCCGCCAGAGCCTCAACCAGATCACCCGAGCCGAGCGGCTCACGGGTCTGCTGAGCAAGGAGGGACGAGCCGAATTCAGCAATCCGGGAAATCGGGTGCTGAGTCAGGTGAAGGTGCCACCCCGGTCTGAAGCGGGGCCCCGTCGATCGGCAAAACCCCCTCCATTCGCCCCGTAAGGCGGCGGGTCCAGCCCTCGAGCCAGCTGAGGTCGCTGCGACTGAAGCAGCGCGGCGACCAGCCCCCGAGCACCACCAGACCCTGGGAGCCAAAAGGTTGGACCACCACGGCCGGTAAACCGGGGCTCAGGCGCTCAAATTCGGAACGCCCCGGATAGAGCCGCAGATCCACTAGGGAGACGACCCTGCCCCTGCTTTGGGCAAGCTCACAGGTCGCTCCGGGCACAAATGCGGTTTCTGCCAGCAGGCCCCGACGCAGCAGACAACGTCCCTGCCAGAACACGACAACCACCGCTGCGGCGCTGGCGGTGAGCAGCATCTGGCTACCCCAGCCCAGCTCCTCGGCCAGCTCGGCGGGAAGTCCAGCGGCCAGCTCCAACCCCTGGCTGCCCTGGAGCTCCACCCGGGCCGCCGCCTCAGGGACCGCCCGGGTCCACACCACCCCCACCAGCATCAAACCCACGGCCAGCATGCTGGCGAGAACGGCTGCCCTCTCCAGGGCCGGATCAAGCGAGGCGGCGGTGGTCTGGTTGAGCACCACCAATGCCAGAGCCAGCCCACCTGAGCAAAGACAGATCCGCGCGGGGATGGAGGCGGTCATGTCCACACAGCAGGAGGCGACAACAGGGCCAGCTAGGGGCAAACTAGGGTGAAGCGTTGCCTCTTCCGTTGCTGCATTCTTCGCAACCGAGCCGTTGGCTCCCCCTGCTGGGTCTGCTTGCTGCCCTGACCGGCAGCCTGCTCAGCCTGTTGTTCGCCACACCGGCCCTGGCCGTTTCAGCCAGCGACCTTCCCGCTGCTCCGCCCCAGGAGAGGGTCCTCGATTCGGCTGGGGTGCTCAGCCGGTCAGCCGTCGCTGAACTCGGCAAAACCCTGGAACGATTCAGCCCAGACCGGGTCGATGCCCACCTGGTCACGGTGAGTCGGCTGGATTACGGCCTCAGCCTCCCCCAGCTCGGAGCCCAGCTCGTCGAGCGGTGGCAGCAGGCGGCAGATGCACCGAACCAGCTGTTGTTCTTGATCGACAGCCAGACCAACAGCGCCACGGTGGCCGCCTCGCCTGAACTCGGCGGCCAACTGGATCCGAACCTGCTGCGCAGCACTGGCCGCACCACCATGACCCTGCCGATCCGGGAAGGCGGGCGTTACCGCCAGGGCAGTCTCGATGCGATGAATCGCCTGCTCAGCGTGCTTGAGGCTGGCCTGGACCCGGGTGAGCCGGTCCTGACAGAGGTTGTAAGCCAACCCACCAATATCCCAACCAAGGAGGAAACCGCCTCCAGCAACGCCTACACCTGGATAGTTGTCCTACTGGTGGTAGGAACCCTGGTGCCGATGCTCACCTGGTGGGTTTTCTCGCGCTGAACCGATGGCACTCACCGATTGGATGGGAAGCTTCGGGCGCGCCCAGGCCCTAGACCTCAGCAACGATCTGGAGCGGGGTTACGAAGCTGCCCTGTTGATTCAGAGCATCGAACTGGAGCACTACAACGATCGCCCGGTCAGGCCCGAGCTCGACCTGCGCATCCCCCGGGCCTCCCAGGCCCAGTTGCTACGGCGATTTCGGGCAGCCCTGGAGGTCTGCCGCCAGACCCTGGCCAGCCTGGAATCCCACCGGGGGGAAATCGCCGGTCAGGAAGTTCGCCAACTTCAGTTGATCCAGTCGGTGGTCGCTCGCTACAGCGATAGGCGAGACCCCCTGCCCACGATCAGCCGCTCGCCGGAGGTTTTACCGCGCAGCCTGATCGGCGTGGTTGACCAGGTCCGGCGCCAGCTGGACCCGGACGCGGAAGCCAATGTGGTGGCAGGTTTTCGCCGCCGCCGCGATTCCACCCTGGTCTCGCTGCGCATCCTGCTGCTGTTGATTCTGGTCCCCGTGCTGGTGCAGCAGGTCAGTCGCACCTACGTGATTTCGCCCCTGGTTGATCGATTTGCCCCAGACAACGCTTTCCTCACCTACCCCAAACCAAAGCTGGAGGAACAGGCGGTCGAGAAATTGCGCGTCTTCCAGGCCGAAATTGAATTTGATGCCCTGCTTAAGGGCAAACCCCTACCCAGCCGTGAGGAGCTGCAAACCCAACTTGCCCTGAAGGCAGATGAACTGAAGGAGGAGGCAGATCTACAGAGCACCCACGCCATCAAGAACGTGCTCTCTGACCTGGGCGGCCTGGTGGGTTTTGTGCTGGTCTGCCTTTTCGGCCAGCGGGATATCCAGGTGCTGAGGGGCTTTCTCGATGAACTGATTTATGGCCTCAGTGACAGCGCCAAGGCCTTCGCGATCATCCTTGCAACCGACATCTTTGTGGGCTTTCACAGTCCGGAAGGCTGGACTGTGTTGCTCGACGGGCTCGCACACCATCTCGGCCTGCCGGCCCGGGAAAATTTCATCATGCTGTTTATTGCCACCTTTCCGGTGGTACTGGCCACGGTCTTCAAGTATTGGATTTTCCGCTACCTCAACCGTGTTTCGCCCTCGTCGGTGGCAACCCTGCGCAACATGAATGGTGGAGGCTGAGGCCCTGCTGGGCTGCCATCTGGTTCTCGGACCTGCCCGCAGTGGCAAAAGTCGCTGGGCCGAATATCTGGCCCTCCGCTCCGGTCTGGCGGTTACATACCTGGCCACCGGACCTGGCGCCTCAGCTGAAGACCCTGCCTGGATGGCCCGGGTCCTGGCCCATCGCCAACGCCGCCCGCAGAGCTGGAGCACCAGGGAGGTGGGGGCAGCCCTGCCCGAGGGCCTGGCCAGCCTGAGCCCCCCGGGGCTGGCCCTGGTGGACTCCCTGGGTACCTGGGTGGCGGCCGGCCTCGAGCTCGACGCCATGGACTGGCAAAACCGCTGCTCCAACCTCTACGACTGCCTGCTTGCCCTGCCCATACCGGCCGTGCTGGTCAGTGAGCAGACCGGTTGGGGGGTGGTGCCGCCAACGGCCATTGGCGGCCTGTTTCGAGATCGGCTTGGCAGCCTGGAACAGCAACTGGCGCCCCTGTGCAGCGGCCTGTGGCTGGTGATCGCCGGCCGGGCCCTCGACCTCCGCAGCCATAGCCTTGCCGTTCCAGAGATCTGAGGGCAGCAGGGGCAAATCCATGCCGCGCATAGTTTTGTACCAGCCCCAGATCCCACCCAACACAGGCAACGTGGCTCGCACCTGTGCCGCCACAGACACCGAGCTGCACCTGGTGGAGCCCCTGGGCTTCCAGATCGACGATCGCCAGCTCAAGCGAGCCGGCCTGGACTATTGGCCCCTGGTAAGCCTGGTGCGCCACGGGAACTGGGACGCATTCCTGAACCATCGCAGCAGCAGGGGCGGCCGCCTCATCGCCCTCAGCAGTCACGGGGGCGCGTCCTACTGCGACTGGCTTTTTAGCCCTGAAGACTGGCTGTTGTTCGGCCGCGAAAGCGACGGCCTGCCCGCCGCCGTCCTCAGCGGCGCCGACGCCACCCTCGCCATTCCGATGGCCCGAGCCGCCCGGGCGGCCCAGCCAGGCGTGCGCAGCCTGAACCTCTCGGTGGCGGTGGGGGTGGTGTTGTTCGAAGCTCTGCGTCAACAGGATTTGCTGACGTTGCCGGGATCGCCAACCAACACAGGGATCACGGCTGCTCGCTGAGGGGTCTGCGGCCCAGTCCCCTTGTGCCCCCCAGCTTCGTCCGCTAACTTCTGGCCGACTTGTGGGTGCTGGCTTCTCCACAAGCCCTGTCCAACGGAGAAATCTGGATGAAGCCTTTGAATTTTTGTCTGAGATTCCTGATTCCCTGCGCCGCAGCTGTGCCTGCGGTGGTGATGGCACTGGCTCCTGACGAAATTCAAGGTGGCTCCATCGACACGCTGGTGGCGGCCCTGCCGGCCCCCAGCAGTGATCGAATCTGGGTCAAGGTGCGCGAGTCAATCAGCGTCGAGGAGCTCTCAGGCTCCCTGAAAGTCGACGAAGAGCGGCTGGCCAAGCTCAATGACGTCGATGAAGACCACAGCTTCCTCCGTGGTGACTGGCTGGTGTTGCCGAGCCAGCAGGCCCGGCAGATCAAGCATTTGGCCTCGATTGACACCAGTGACCTGCGTCGCAGCCCCCCCCTCCATTCCCTGCCACCGGTCCAGGAGGGGGCGGCGGTGCGCTTCGGGGATACCCTGGCCAAAATTGCCCATCGCTACGGCCTAACCCTGCATGAGTTGCTACGGCTCAACCCGGGTCTGGAGACGGCCCGGCTGGTGGTGGGCAGCCAGGTTCGCCTGGCCCAATCTGCTCCGGGTCGCACCCGGATGGTGCTGGGGCTCAAGCCCACGACCAGTGGCGGCGTCAGCTGGCCTGAGTTGCCAGGATTCGAAGGGCTTACTAAGCCCTTTGATGGCCCTAGCTCTGCCCAGGGCTGGATATGGCCCACCCAGGGGGTGTTCAGTTCAGGCTACGGCTGGCGGTGGGGCCGGATGCACAAGGGAATCGATGTGGCCAACAACGTCGGCACGCCAATCGTGGCTGCCAAGGCCGGCCGGGTTGTGTTTTCGGGTTGGCACGATGGCGGCTATGGCTACCTGGTCACCCTGGCCCATGCGGATGGAAGCCGTTCCCTCTACGCCCACAACAGCCGCCTGATGGTTCAGGTGGGCCAGGAAGTGGATCAGGGTTCTGTCATCTCCCAGATGGGCAGCACCGGCCGCAGCACCGGACCCCACCTCCACTTCGAAATCCATCCAGCCAGCTCTGGGGCGGTCAATCCCCTGCAGATGCTGCCGCCCCGCGCCTGAGCTAAGCCGGCATCAGGGCCTGATAAAATCCATCTACCGCGGCTCGGTAGCTCAGCTGGTTAGAGCGTGGGATTCATAACCCCAAGGTCGGGAGTTCAAGTCTCCCCCGAGCCATAGTTTGCTGCCCCGCTCTGGCGGGGTTTTTTATGGGCTCCGGATCCCAGCTGGGCTCAGCGCAGCTCGACGCCGTTGAGTCGGCCGCGCAAGGAGGCCGAATCCGAGCCCTCCTGCTGCGAGGTAGCAAGAGCTGGCTGCGCAGGGGCTGGCAGCTGGCCTGAACCGCCTCGCCGGGACCTGCCGTAGCCCTGGGAGCGCCCTTCAATGGCCCGTATCAACGACTTGCTGCGATTCACCTCGCCGATGCTTTGGCCGTCCTTGGGACGGACCAGGGGGTTGGCTTTCAGCTCGGAGCGCAGCTGGCTAAGCAGGCGGAAGTGGCCTGTGGTGTTGTATTTGCGCAATACGGTCGGCTCCCAGCCCATGCCGTCTTTTCCTGAATGAATTATCTACCTAGCCTATGGTGACGCCGGGCAGGAAAGCTGTGATAAATTGTTGAGCAACCAACTGGTAGTCGATCCGACTTTGCCTAAAGCTCCCTTGCCGGGGCAGGAATGGTCTTCGACAAGCCCGGTTGTCCCCCTTTGCCACCCACTCAGCATGTCCAGGCTCGTTGGCCTCCAGGCACCCGACTTCAGCGCCACTGCCGTGGTGGATCAGGAGTTTAAGGAGATCACCCTGTCTCACTACCGCGGCAAATTCGTGGTGCTGTTCTTCTACCCCCTGGATTTCACCTTCGTCTGCCCCACCGAGATCACGGCCTTCTCAGATCGCTACAGCGATTTCTCCAGCCGCAATTGTGAGGTGCTTGGGGTGTCGGTAGACAGTCAGTTCAGCCACCTGGCCTGGGTCCAGACCGACCGCAAAAATGGCGGCTTGGGCGACATCGCCTACCCGCTGCTTGCCGATCTCAAGAAGGACATCGCCCGGGCCTATGAGGTACTCGATGAGGAAGCCGGCGTGGCGCTCCGCGGCCTTTTCATCATCGATCCCGATGGTGTGATCATGCAGAGCACCATCAACAACCTGCCCGTGGGCCGCAGCGTCGACGAAACCCTGCGCCTGCTTCAGGCCTTCCAGCACATTCGCAGCAACCCAGACGAGGTCTGCCCCGCCAACTGGACCCCCGGGGAAAAGACGATGAACCCAGACCCGATCAAGAGCAAGGAGTTTTTTGCCGCCGTCAACTGACCCAGGCCCTCAGGCTCGTCAACAGGCGCTGCCCATCTAGGCCGCCGGTGCTGGGATCTGCTGCCCTCTCAGGGTGGGGCATCAATCCCAGCACATTTCCCTGACTATTGGTGATGCCAGCCACATCCCCCACAGAACCATTTGGGTTGTTGGCATAGCGCAGTACCACCTGACCATTGGCTTCTAGGGCAGCTAGCTGGTCTGGCTCACACTGGTAGCGGCCTTCCCCATGGGCTATCGGTAAGACGATCCGCTCCCCCTCCCCATAGGCCCCAAGCCAACCGCAATTGCCTGGGTGGACCAGCAGGGGTGCAGGATCACAGATGAAATGGAGGCGGGCGTTGCGGGTGAGCGCACCAGGCAGCAGGCCCATTTCCGTAAGCACCTGGAAGCCGTTGCAAATTCCCAGCACGGGCCCGCCAGCGGCGGCGAATTCCCGCACGGCTGCAAGCAGGGGCGCAAAGCGGGCGATGGCCCCGCAACGCAAGTAGTCGCCATAGCTGAAGCCACCTGGGATCACCACGGCGTCGACATCGCCCAGGTCTGCCTGCCCATGCCAGAGGAAGCGGGTTGGCAGGCCCAGGCAACCCTCCAGGGCCCAGCGCACGTCCCGGTCACAGTTGGACCCGGGGAAGACCACGATCCCGATGCTCATGCGGGCCGCTCCCCGCCATCTTCCAGCAGTTCCAGAGACCAGTTCTCAATCACGGGGTTGGCAAACAGGCGGTCGCTGAGCAATTCCAGCTGGCTTTGGGCCGTGGCACGGTCGTCTGCCTCGAGTTCCAGATCAATCGCCTTGCCGATGCGCAATTTGCGCAACCCGCCAACCCCAAGGCGGGCAGCCGCAGCCCTGGTGGCTTCGCCCGCCGGGTCAAGCACCGATGGCCTGAGGGATACCTGAACACGGGCGCGAAAGAGGGGCACCAGAAGAGCTGGAGGTTTGTTAAATCTTGCCAGCTCGATGGTCCCCTTTCGCCGCCCCTGGCCAACTTGGAGGAAGCCCCTCCCTAAAGGGCCGTGCCCCAGCTTGAACTTCCGAGTGGAATAGCGGCAAGGAAAGCCGCGTCGAGCCAGCGACTGCTGGTGCAGAGAAGTGTGCAGGCAGGTTTGCAGGCGAGCGTGGCGATTGGGCTGGCGCTTGGCTGGCTGGGGCTGCCCGCGGCCCTCGCCGCCGAGCCCGTGCCCCTGCGCTGTCGCCTGGGGGATGGGCCCTGGCAAGCCTGCACCATGGTCGTGGAGAGCCCCGGTGAACGCTGGGAAATTCGGGTGGCGGGGAGCCGGATTAGCTTTCGCCACGACGGCAGCGGCACCGTCACGATGAACAATCCGCCAGATGGTCCCCTGAGCAAGCTGCCCAGGGGTAGGGGCTGGATTCCGGTGCAAACTAGCTGGATTGCCGGCCCGGCCCTCTGTTGGAACGGGGTTTGCGCCCAGGGCGACATTCCCCTCGATTGAGCTGGCTAACCCCTCAGAGCGGTGTAACCCCCTCCAGCAGCAGTGCTTCGATGGCTGGGCGATTGAGTTGGAAGCCCAGAAACACCAACTCCAGCCCTGGTAATCGGCCCGTCTGAACGGCCTGGGAGCCTTGGGCCCCAGCTTCATACCAACACTCCAGGCGGGCGCCCACGGCCTGGATCTGCAGGGGACGGGCCTTGCCGGGGCTCCACAGCAGGCCCTTGACCCTGATCAGTCCAGGCTGGAGCAGCAGGTGGTGCAACTTTTCTTCCAGGGCCAGGCGCTCAAATATTCCGCCTAGCTGCAGGGCAACCGATTCAATTGCAACGTGGCTGTGGTCGTGCTCGTGCTCGTGCTCGTGGGTGTGGTCATGGCCCTCTCCAGCTGCTGGGCTGCTGGCCCTGGCCATGCCCAAAACCAGTTCGGGAGACACCTCCCCCCGCCCCATCGGAACCACGGCAGCGCCGGGGCGGAGACGGGGGGCCAGCTGCCGTTCCACCCCCTCAAGGGCGTCCTTGGAGAGACAGTCCGCCCTACTTATCAAGACCAGATCGGCCGCTTCCAGCTGTTCGCCAAAGAGTTCATCGATATCACTGGCGTGGTCCAGGCTGGGATCGGAGAGGCGCTGGGCCTCCAGGGCGGCCGGGTTGGCCACCACCGCACCAGCGGCCAGGGCCTCGCCGTCGACGACGGCCACCACCCCGTTGAGCCTGATCCGGGTACGGATCTCGGGCCAATTCAGAGCCGCGATCAGTGGTTCTGGCAGGGCTAGACCACTGGTCTCCACCACGATGCCGTCAAGGCTGTCAGCCCGCTCGAGCAGCCGTTCCATGGTGGGCAGGAACTCGTCTTGAACCGTGCAGCACAGGCAGCCGTTGGCCAGTTCCACCAGCCTGGAATCGAGCTCCTCATCAGGACAAAAACCACAGCTGCGCAGGAGGGCCCCATCGATGCCCACCTCCCCGAACTCATTGACCAACACGGCCAGCCGCTGGCCGCCATGGAGGAGCAGGTGGCGCAGCAGGGTTGTTTTGCCAGCGCCCAAAAAGCCAGTCACCACGGTGACGGGAAGGCGTTTTGTTAAGGCCTGCATTTCAGGCTGCCCAGGCTGAGAAAGCCCAGGTGGTTCCGCAGGCGGTCAGGGCCAGGGCCAGCCAACGCAGATTCGCCGGCGAGAGGCGCTTGGCGAGCGGGCGCAGCAACCAGAGGGCAACCAGCAGCAGGCTGCCCTGGCTGAGCAGCAGTCCGGCCCCATAGGCAGCCACCGGCATGGTTGACCAGCCGAACACCGGCACACTCAGCACGTAGCCATGCAGGGCCATTGCAGGCAACAGCAACACCGGGGGTAGGCGGCGCAGCAGCACCAGGGCCTCCACAACCAGGGTGCAGGCCACCAGCGCCTCGGCCCCCGGCAGGCCAGGCCAGGCCAGGCCTGCTGCCCCACCAAGCAAACCAACCAGGAGCAAACCCAGGGCCCAGCTCCAACGACGCTGCAGAGCCACCAGGGAGAGTGCCAGCAGGAAAACCAGGTGATCTGGGCCCAGCAGGGGGTGGGCCAGCCCGCTGATCACACCGTTGCTCCAGGTGGGCTTCAGCTGGCCCAGATCGGCGAAGTGGTGGGCCAGGGCAGGCGAGCTGAACAGCAGCGGCGAGGCCACCAGGGCTGCTGCCAGCCAAAGGGAAGGCCTGAAAAGTGAGTGACTGCGCAGCCCTGGGGCGCTCAGGCCGGAGGGCTGGTGCGTGGAAACTTTCATGGAGCCGGTCCGCGCCGTAGGAAGAACAAAACCGGCGGGCGTTCTGACTGGACGGTCCGGGGACACGCCTTCACAGCTGCGGGACAGTGCCGGATTCACACCGGACTTTCCCCCTTACCTCCGGTGGCTGTTCCCCACCGGAACCGGAATGACGATGCTATCTGGCTTCCTCCCTAGCGGCAGGCCAGGCTCTCTCGGGTGGCCACTCCGGAGACTGGATTGGTCCCGGCCGCACGCAGGCAGAGGGCCTTTTTCTCCGGCATATCGAGCACGGCGTCGGTGAAATCCGCCCCTTCGATCGAAGCTCCTTTGAAATGGCTCTGAAGCATCATCGCGTTGCGCAGCAGCGCTCCGCGCAGATCCGCATCTTCAAAGTGGCTGGCGAAGGCGACGCTGTCATCGAGGTTTGCCTGCTGCAGATCGGCGCCGCGCAGGTCGCTGTTGTTGAAAACCGCGCCGCGCAGGTCGCTGTCACTGAAATCAAAGCCAGCCAGGGATGCCTTGAGAAATTCAGCTTGCTGCAGGTTGCGGCCATGCATGTTGGGCTGAAGATCCTGAAGCGATCTTTGGCTGCGCAGCTCAGGTGCCGTGATGGCCCAGGCAGGCGCCAGCACCAGCAGCCAGGCCATCACGGTGGCGAGGGCTGTCAAAAGGGGGGCCATGGGCGGGCTATTAGGCTGACACCTCAAGTTCTGTCAACCATGGCCATGGCCCTGCGGGTGGTGGTTCCACCCCACCCCCTGATCGGCCACTGGCTGGCCGTGCTCCGGGACCGCAACACCCCTGGGCCGCTGTACGCGAGCGCCACCACCGAACTCGGACGCTGGCTCAGCTACGAAGCCCTCAGGGACTGGCTGCCCCATCGTTCCATCCAGGTGGACTCCCCCCTGGCCGCCACCCAGGCAGAGATCGTCGATGGGGACGTGCCCCTGCTGGCCCTTCCCCTGCTCACCGCAGGCCTAGGGCTCTGGCAGGGGGCCCAAGCGGTGATTCCAAGCGCCCAGGTGCGGCATCTATGGCTGCAGCAGCAGGGAATCAGGGGCCTGGGACGGCCAATCCCCCCCCGCTCCGGGGTGCTGGTTTTCTGCGGAACCGTGGCCACGGGAGAAAGCCTGAACCAGGTGCTGGATCGCCTGGCCGAGCTTGGGGTGAGTGGGGATCGGCTGCGGGTTGTCACCGCCCTGGCCTCCGGGCCGGGCCTGCAGTTGGTGGGCGAACGCCACGGCGATCTCACCATTTACACCGCTGGCATCGATCCCGAACTAGACGGGGCAGGCCAGATTGTCCCCGGCATTGGCGCTGTGGACGAGCGTCTTTTCGCCGGCCCGCTGCTCGAAATGGCTGTCCCTACTGCCTAGGCTGGCCTTAATCAGGATCAGATTGATGGGTGCTCACAACGGCAAAACCAATTCCGGAGCCAGCGGTTCGATGCTGAGCCTGCTGGCCGGCGCCGCACTCGGTGCTGCCTGGCTGGGCTGGTGGTTGCTGGCCGAGGCGGAGCAGCGGCGCCAGGGCAAGCGCCAACCCATGCGCCAGGGGCCCAAGCCGCCGCGGCCGCCCGCCGCCCTGGAAGCACCTCCAGACAGGGAGCTCCATGACCGGGTGCATGAGCTAAACCAGGCGATCGAGGATGTGCGCCGCCAGTTGGAAACCATGAATACCCGGGGTTGAAAGCGGGCCTGGTTTGGTCCGGTCGGTAGGTTTTCTGAAGCCGACCCACTGCCATGCTCCGCTCCGCCGCGATTACCCAGGGGATCCAGCGCTCTCCCAACCGGGCCATGCTGCGTGCAGTGGGTTTTGGTGATGGCGATTTCAACAAGCCGATCATCGGCATCGCCAACGCTTACAGCACAATCACGCCCTGCAACCTGGGCCTCAACGACCTGGCTCACCGGGCCGAAGCGGCCGCCCATGCCGCCGGGGCCATGCCCCAGATGTTCGGCACGATCACGGTGAGCGATGGCATCTCGATGGGCACCGAGGGAATGAAGTACTCCCTGGTGAGCCGGGAGGTGATCGCCGATTCGATCGAAACCGCCTGCAACGCCCAAAGCATGGATGGCTTGCTGGCAATCGGCGGCTGTGACAAGAACATGCCCGGGGCAATGCTTGCCATGGCACGCATGGACATCCCGTCGATCTTTGTGTACGGCGGCACGATCAAGCCGGGCAAGCTCGGCGCCTGCGACCTCACCGTAGTCAGTGCCTTTGAAGCGGTAGGCCAGTACAGCGGCGGCCGCATCGACGAGCAGGAGCTCACTGCGATCGAGAAAAATGCCTGCCCCGGCGCCGGCAGCTGCGGTGGCATGTTTACGGCCAACACGATGAGCGCGGCGTTTGAGGCGATGGGCCTGAGCCTCCCCTACAGCTCCACCATGGCCGCTGAGGATCAGGAGAAGGCCGATTCCGCCGCCCGCAGCGCCGAGGTACTGGCCGAGGCGATCCAAGCGCAGATCTGCCCCCGGGATCTGATGACCCGCCAGGCCTTCGAAAATGCCATAACCGTGATCATGGCGGTGGGCGGCTCCACCAATTCGGTACTGCACCTGTTGGCGGCGGCACGCACGGCCGGAGTCGAACTGAAGATCGACGACTTTGAGACGATCCGCCAGCGGGTTCCTGTGATCTGCGACCTCAAACCAAGTGGCCGCTATGTGACCGTGGATCTGCACCAGGCTGGCGGTATCCCCCAGGTGATGAAGCTGTTGCTGGATGCGGGTCTGCTGCACGGGGATTGCCGCACGATCGAAGGCAAGTCCCTCAAGGAGGTGCTGGCCGATGTGCCGGCTGAGCCTCCAGCCGGCCAGGACGTGATCCGGCCCCTGAGCAACCCCCTCTATGCCAAGGGCCACCTGGCGATTCTCAAGGGCAACCTGGCCACCGAGGGTGCTGTGGCCAAGATCAGCGGTGTCAAAAATCCAGTCATCACTGGCCCGGCTCGGGTATTTGAGAGCGAGGAAACATGCCTTGCCGCCATCCTCGACAAGCAGATCAAGCCCGGTGATGTGGTGGTGGTGCGCCAGGAGGGTCCGGTTGGCGGCCCTGGCATGCGAGAAATGCTCAGCCCCACCGCTGCAATCGTGGGCCAGGGGCTGCTCGATTCGGTGGCGCTGATCACCGATGGACGCTTCTCCGGTGGCTCCTTCGGCCTGGTGGTGGGCCATGTGGCTCCCGAAGCCGCCGTGGGCGGCACCATCGCCCTGGTGGAGGAAGGCGACAGCATCACCGTGGATGCCAATCAGCTACTGATCCAGCTGAACGTGGACGATACCCAGCTGGCCCGTCGCCGCTCCAGCTGGGTCCAGCCCGAACCGCGCTACAAAACTGGGGTGCTGGGTAAGTACGCCCGTCAGGTGAGCAGCAGCAGCCTGGGGGCAGTCACTGACCAGGCATAAAGGCCAGCTGGGCCCTGAGACGTCGGGCCAGGCTTTCCAGCGGGGCCCCATCCTGGGGCCGCTCACAGCGCAATCCCGTGCCAGCCTCCATCCACACCGGGTGACTGCCATGCCAAAGGAGGGGGCGCTCGGGATCGTTGCTCCAGGCAAGGGTGAGGTTCAGGTCTTTGCCGCTGGGGTAGATCTCCAGCTCAAGATCCTGCTCAGCGCAGCGCACACCATCAAGGTTGCGGGCCTCCAGGCGCAGTATGAATTCATGCTCCGCCGACTGGTCTGAGAGGGGAAGAACCGCATGTCTCAGGGGCTTGCGGCAAAGATCTGCTGCCGCTGCCACCAGCTGGGGCAGGTTGGCGGCAAGGGGCTCAGACAAAGCCACGGATTGCATGCAATTCGAGATGGATCTCGCCCGCTCGAAAACCCGTATTCGGCCCCCCATCATCGGCGAAACGGGAATGCAGCACTTGCAGCCGGGTGATGCGGCTCGGATCGAAGCGCAACGGCAAACCCACGGGTTTGGCCCGCACCGAAGGCCGCAGATCGGCGAAGGGAATCCGGATCACGCTGGAGCCAATGGCCTCCGTACCAAACTCAAACACCCAACGCAGGCCTCCTGGGATCAGGTTGGTCAATCCCGCCAGACCATCAGCGCAGGCCACGGCGAGCTTGAAACGCCGCCCCTCACCGACCAGATCCAGCTCCAGGCCGAGGCAGGCAGAAAGATCAAGCGGTGGGGAAAACAGGGGGGATCGGCAGCTGATGAAGCCACCACCCGCCTCGATCACGGTGCCCTCAAACACAAGTCCCCCAGGGCCTATGCGGCAGCTTCCCTGGCTGCGCCCTCCCATCACCGTGTCATTGAGGGCATGCCATCCGCTAAAGCCATCCCCGCTGGCAATGGATATCACGGCTCCAGGCCCGCAGCCGCTGCCCGGTCAGCCAGGATCAGCACTTCGCCGCTGGGGTGCACGAGCTTTGCAGGCGTACGCTCCGGGGCCTCCAGGGGATCGAGTAAGCGCCTGAGCGCCTCCACCTTGCCGCTGCCGCTCACTAGGAATATCACCTGCCGCGCCGCCGAGAGGGTCGGCGCTGTGAGGGTTACCCGGGGCAGACCCTTGCCTTCACCGAGGGTCACATAGCGATCCACCACGGTGGGGGCGGCGGTTCCCGGAAATAAAGAAGCTGTGTGGCCATCGTCGCCGAGGCCCAGGAG
>NZ_JAGQCR010000037.1:0-17865 GCF_024346295.1 Cyanobium sp. BA20m-14 | reverse complement strand
GTATTCCACACGAAGCGGCTGCTGGCGGCGTAGTTCCATACGAAGACAACCAGGATTCCGGCCAGCTGGGCAAATAGGGCATCTTTGGCGATAAGATTGTAGTAACCAGAGGCCAACCCTACATTTGCAATTGCGGGAAGAGACGCCACTAGTGAGAATTTTAGCAGCCCCTTAAAAAGGGCCGCCCCTTTAAGGCTCTGGAAGTGGAAGGTGAGCGTATTGTTGATTAGATAGTTAGAGCACGCCGATGTCATCACTCCAAAGGGCAGGGCTTGCTCAAACAGCATCCCAAATCCGCCCACCAGTAGCTGGGTTGTTAGGAGTTGAACAGCCACTCCACTGGCCCCAACCAAGGCAAAACTAATAGCCCTTCGGGGTATAGCCCTCAGACTTAAACTGTGTAGTATTGAGATCAGAAAATCCCAGAGAACGGCCAGATCTAGTTTTGACTCGCCGTGGCAGCGTGGTTGGAACTGCAAGGGTATTTCCGCGGTCTTCAACCGGCCCCGACTCACCGCAAGAAGTTCATATAGGAATTTGAAGCCATTTACGTCTACGGCGCGAATCACCGGAATTATTGTATCTAGACGCAGGGCAAAAAAGCCACTCATATAGTCACTGAGATTGGCGTAGGCCTCCGGCAGGCTCAGGCGGGCCCATTTGTTTGCCCAGTTTGAGCCCATTGTGCGCCGGTTGCTTAGCCCTATGATTTGAGCTTTAGCGGCAAAACGGCTTCCGATCACAAGATCCAGATCCCCCCTGATCAGGGTATGGAGGGCCTGGTAGACAGAAGCTGGCTCGTGCTGTCCATCGCTGTCCATTACGAGGGCCACGTCACCGGTGGCATCCATGAGCCCTTCCTTGATCGCACTTGCCAGGCCTGAGCGCCCCAGCCTGCGGATTAGTCGTATGCAAGGTTCTTCGCGAGCCAGTTGGCGGACCAGCTCAGCGGTGCCGTCTGATGAGTCGTCGTCTACAACCAGTATTTCCAGGCTGAAATTATTCTTGAGTCCAATGAGCTGCCCTATGAGGGGGCATATGGTGTCTTTCTCGTTATACGTGGGCAGAACGATCGTTGCTTTCGTCTGCTGAATGCTTGCGTCACTTTGCACGGCTTTGAGGGTTTCAACTTGTGCAAATGAAAAGCCCATGGCGGCTGCCATGGGCGGTATCTGGTATTTAGCTTGGGGCTGTGATCAGCCCAGCGCCTTGGCCTTGGCCACCACGTTGTCGACGGTGAAGCCAAACTTCTCCATACAAACCGGCCCCGGGGCGGAGGCACCGAAGCGGTCGATCGACACGGTGTCACCGTCGAAGCCGCTGTACTTGTGCCAGCCGAAGCTGCTGGAAGCTTCCACCACGATGCGCTTGCGGCAGGCGGCGGGCAGCACGCTTTCGCGGTAGGCCGCGCCCTGCTCTTCGAACAGCTCCACGCAGGGCATGGACACCACGCGCACGTTCTTGCCTTCGGCCCGCAGCTGGGCTGCGGCCTTGGTGCAGAGCTCCAGTTCAGTACCGGTGCCGATAAGGATCAGCTCGGGGCTGCCGTTGCTGTCTTCGAGGATGTAACCGCCCTTTGCCACATGGGCTGCTGCCGAACCGGGTTGGTTGGCCATGGCCTGGCGGCTGAGGGCCAGCACGGTGGGGCGCTTGCGGTTGGTGACGGCCACCTGGTAGGCCCCCATGGTTTCGTTGCCGTCGCCGGGGCGGATCACCAGCAGGTTGGGGATGGCGCGCAGGTTGGCGAGGGTTTCCACCGGCTGGTGGGTGGGGCCATCTTCGCCCAGGCCGATTGAGTCGTGGGTGAGCACGTAGATGCAGCCCAGCTCGCTCAGGGCCGAGAGGCGCATGGCACCGATCATGTAGCCGGCAAACACCAGGAAGGTGCCGCCATAGGGGATCAGGCCACTGCCGTGGTAGGCGATGCCATTCATGATCGCCGCCATGGCGTGTTCGCGCACGCCGAAGTGCAGGTAGCGGTTGGCCTCCCCGCCTTTCTGGAAGCTGGCCTCGCCCTTGATGTCGGTGAGGTTGGAGTGGGTCAGGTCGGCGGAGCCGCCGATCAATTCGGGCAGGTTGGGGCCGAACGCATTGAGGGCGTTGTAGGAGTGCATGCGGGTGGCCAAGCCCTTGTCCGCGGGGCTGAAGCTCGGCAGGGTCGAATCCCAACCCTGGGGCAGTTCGCCGCGCAGCTGGCGCTCGAATTCGGCCGCTTCGGCGGGGTATTGGCTGCGGTAGGTGGCCAGGCTGGCGTTCCAGGCGGCTTCGAGGGCTTCACCGCGGCTGATCGCCTGGCGCCAGTGGTCGTAGGCGTCCTGGGGTACTTCGAAGAGCCCGTAATTCCAGTCGAGGGCCTTGCGGGTGAGCTCGGCCTCATCGGCTCCGATGGCCGCGCCGTGGATGCCGGCGGTGTTGGCCTTGTTGGGCGAGCCGTAGCCGATCGTGGTGGTCACCTTGATCAGGCTGGGCTTGTCGGTGATGGCCTTGGCCGCCTCAATCGCCCGGGCGATGCCGGCCACATCGGTGTTGCCCTCGGCGACATGCTGCACATGCCAGCCGTAGGCCTCATAGCGCTTCAGTACGTCCTCGGTGAAGGACACGGCGGTGTTGCCGTCGATGGTGATGTGGTTGTCGTCGTAGAGGGCAATCAGCTTGCCCAGGCCCAAGTGGCCGGCCAGGGAAGCGGCCTCGCTGCTCACACCTTCCTGGTTGCAGCCATCACCCATGATCACGTAGGTGTAGTGGTCCACCAGCTCGCAACCGGGCTTGTTGAACTTGGCTGCCAGGTGGGCTTCGGCGATCGCCAGGCCGACGGCGTTGGAGATGCCCTGGCCCAGGGGGCCGGTGGTGACCTCCACCCCGGGGGTCTCAAAGGTTTCCGGGTGGCCGGGGGTCCGGGACTCCCACTGGCGGAATTGCTTGATGTCTTCGATGGTCACCGAGTCGTAGCCGGTGAGGTGCAGCAGGGCGTAGAGCAGCATGCAGCCGTGACCGGCCGAGAGCACGAAGCGGTCGCGGTTGAACCACTTGGGGTTCCTGGGGTTGTGCTTCAGCACCTTGTCCCACAGGGCGAACGCCATCGGTGCACAGCCCATGGGCAGCCCCGGGTGACCGGAATTCGATTTGTTGACCGCGTCGATCGCCAGGAAGCGGATGCTGTTGACGCAGAGCGACTCGAGGGAGGTAGGGGGGGCGGCGACCATGGCTAGGACTGGTGTGGAGGGGAGGGGAGGGTGCTCACGCCATGCGGCGGAAGGCCAGGCAGACGTTGTGACCGCCAAATCCGAAGGAATTGGAGAGCACCACGTTGAGGGTGTGTTCCCTGGCCTGGTTGGGAACCACATCCAGATCACAAGCCGGATCTGGATTTTGGTAATTGATCGTAGGCGGCACCAGGTTGTGCCCTATGGCCAGCACGGCCGCGACGGCTTCGATGCCGCCACTGCCGCCGAGCAGGTGGCCCGTCATCGACTTGGTGGAGCTAACCGGAATCCGGTAGGCCCAGTCGCCGAGGGCGCTCTTGATGGCAGCGGTTTCGTTGCTGTCGTTGGCCTGGGTGCTGGTGCCGTGGGCGTTGACGTAGTCGACGGCCTCGGGCTCGAGTTGGGCATCTTTGAGGGCAAGCCGCATGGCTTCGGCCCCACCGATGCCACCGGGGGTGGGCGAGGTGATGTGATGGGCATCACAGGTCATGCCGTAGCCCACCACCTCGGCCAGGATCTGGGCCCCGCGTAAACGGGCGTGGTCCAGGCTTTCCAGCACCAGAATGCCGGCCCCTTCGCCGATCACAAAGCCGTTGCGCTTGGCGTCGAAGGGACGGCTGGCGGTGGCCGGATCGTCGTTGCGGAATGAAAGCGCCTTGGCGCTGGCAAAACCCGCCACGCCGAGTGGTGTGATCGCCGATTCCGCCCCGCCGCAAACCATGGCGTCAGCCAGGCCCAGCTGGATCAGGCGGTAGGCGTCGCCGATGGCGTTTGAGCCCGCCGCGCAGGCTGTCGACACCGCACTGCTGGGCCCCCTCGCCGCCAAGGCGATCGCCGTCAGGCCAGTGGCCATGTTGGGGATCATCATCGGCACGCAGAAGGGGCTGACCCGATCGGGCCCCCGGTCTGCCAGCACATGGGCCTGGGTTTCCATCATCAGCAGGCCACCCACGCCGGAACCGATGGCGGTGCCGACCCGATTCTGGTTGCTGGCGTCGATGGTCAGCCCGGCATGGCCCACGGCCTGTTTGGCGGCCACCACGGCAAACTGGCAAAAGCGATCCCAGCGCTTGGACTCCTTCGGCTCCAGCCAGCCGGAAGGATCAAAATTTTTGACCTCCGCTGCAAAGCGGCAGGCATGGCGACTGGCATCAAACAGGGTGATTGGTGCCACGCCGTTGCGGGCGGAACACAGACCTTCCCAATAGGTTTTGACATCGTTGCCAAGCGGCGTAACCGCGCCCAGACCGGTGACGACGACGCGCTGGAGTCCCTGCACCATGGAATGGCTCAGGCCTGCTTGTCCTGGATGAACTTGACGGCATCACCCACGGTGGTGATGCCTTCGGCAGCTTCGTCGGGAATCTCGATGTCGAAGGCTTCTTCCAGGGCCATCACCAGTTCGACGGTGTCGAGGGAGTCAGCACCGAGATCGTTCTGAAAGTTGGATTCGGGCTTCACGTCCCCGGAATCAACGCTGAGCTGCTCCGCAACGATCGAGCGCACTTTCTCGAAGATCGCTTCCTGGGACATGGCTGCTTTGAGAGTCGACGCACTCTACGGGTCGCTCTGCAGGGCATCTGCCGCCGTATGAACAAGGGTGACGGGGTCGGGGGGCCGCCGCAGGCTTGCCTGGGGCTTTGGGTACGTTGGGCGTCAAGCCGTCCTTCACCGGGCCATGTCCCACGCCGTCAAGATCTACGACACCTGCATCGGCTGCACCCAGTGCGTGCGTGCCTGCCCTCTCGATGTGCTCGAGATGGTGCCCTGGGATGGCTGCAAGGCCGGCCAGATCGCCTCCTCGCCCCGCACCGAAGACTGCGTGGGTTGCAAGCGCTGCGAAACCGCCTGCCCTACCGACTTCCTCAGCATCCGCGTCTATCTCGGCGATGAAACCAGTCGCTCGATGGGCCTTTCCTACTGAGCCAGCTTTGCCATGGCTCCAGGGCCCATAGGCTCAAGCCCGGCCGGTTGCCGGGCTTTTTTGTTGCGCTCTTCGCTGGCCCAGCCCTATGTGCGGCATCGTTGCCCTGATTGGATCCCGGGAGGCGGCTCCCCAGCTGCTGGAAGGTCTGCGCCAGCTGGAATACCGCGGCTACGACTCGGCTGGTATCGCCAGCGTGGATGGGGCGGGGCTCCACTGCCTCAAGGCCGAGGGCAAGCTGGTCAATCTCACGGCCCGCTTTGAGGCCGAGGGCGCCCCGGGCCACTGCGGCATCGGCCATACCCGCTGGGCCACCCACGGCAAGCCTGAAGAGCGCAACGCCCACCCCCACCTCGATGGAAGCGGCCAGCTGGCGGTGGTGCAGAACGGCATCATCGAGAACTACCGCAGCCTGCGGGAGGAGTTGCAGGCCGAAGGGGTGTTGTTCCGCTCCGAGACGGACACCGAGGTGATCCCCCATCTGCTGGCGCGGCAGCTGGCAAGGTTCACGGCGGCGGGTCGCAAGCCCAGCGGGGCACTGCTGCTGGAAGCGGTGCAGCAGGTGTTGCCCCTGCTGCAGGGGGCCTATGCCCTGGCGGTGGTGTGGGCCGAAGCCCCCGGGGCCCTGCTGGTGGCGCGCCGGGCGGCGCCCCTGTTGATCGGCCTGGGGGAGGGGGAATTCCTCTGCGCCAGCGACACCCCAGCCCTGGCTGGCTTCACCCGCACGATCCTGCCGATGGAGGACGGCGAGGTAGCCCTGCTCACTCCGCTGGGTATAGAGCTATACGACCAGGCCGGGGGGCGGGTAGAGCGCAGCCCCAGTCTGCTGAGCGGCACCGAGCACGTGGCCGATAAGCGCAGCTTTCGCCACTTCATGCTCAAGGAGATCCACGAGCAGCCGGAAACGGCGGCGCTCTGGGTGGCCCGGCACCTGCCGCAGACGCTGCCCGGCGAGGCCGGCCCCCTGGTGGCCCTCCCCCTGCCTGCGGAGGTGTTTGAGGGGGTGGAGCAGATCCAGATCCTGGCCTGCGGCACCAGTCGCCATGCGGCCCAGGTGGGGGCCTACCTGCTGGAACAACTGGCAGGAATTCCAACCAGCGTCTTCTATGCAAGTGAATTCCGCTACTCGCCGCCGCCGCTCTCCGCCCACACCCTCACGATCGGCGTGACCCAGTCAGGGGAAACGGCAGACACCCTGGCTGCCCTGGCCATGGAGCAGGAGCGGCGCCAGCTGATCCCTGATCCAGCCTTTGCCCCCAGGCTGCTGGGGATCACCAACCGGGCGGAGAGCTCCCTGGCCCGGATGGTGGACCACATCCTCGATATCGGAGCGGGCATTGAGGTGGGGGTGGCAGCCACAAAAACATTCCTGGCCCAGTTGCTGGCTTTCTATGGCCTGGCCCTGGCCTTTGCTGAGCGCCGGCTGGGCAATGAGCAGCATGGCGCCAGCTCGGGCTGCAGCCGCGCCGGTCTGGAAGCCCTGGTGGCCCAGTTGCGGCAATTGCCCCAGCAGCTCGAGGCCCTGGTGGCCGATCACGACCAGCGCTGCGCTGGCCTGGCCCACCGGTTTGAGGGCACCCAGGATGTGATCTTCCTCGGCAGGGGCATCAACTATCCAATTGCCCTGGAGGGTGCCCTCAAGCTCAAGGAGATTAGCTACATCCATGCCGAGGGGTATCCGGCGGGGGAGATGAAGCACGGCCCCATTGCTCTGCTCGATGCCAAGGTGCCGGTGGTGTCGATCGCCATGCCGGGCAAGGTGTTTGACAAGGTGCTCAGCAATGCCCAGGAGGCCAAGGCCAGGGACGCCCAGCTGATCGGTGTCGCCCCCAACTGCCCTGATGCGGAGTTATTTGATCTGCTGCTGCCGGTGCCGGTGGTGGATGAACTGCTGAGCCCGCTGCTCACGGTGATTCCAATGCAGCTGTTGAGCTATCACATCGCGGCCCACCGGGGCCTGGATGTGGATCAGCCGCGCAACCTGGCCAAGAGCGTCACCGTGGAGTGAGAGCTGAACTGCTAATTATTGGTCGGTTGATTACTGAACCGCTGATTACTGAACAGCTGATTACTACTTCGTAACATTCGAACTGATTTGGTCGGTGCGACCGTAGCGATCGTCAAAGCGCACGATGTCGTCTTCGCCCAGGTAGGGGCCGCTCTGCACCTCAATCATCTCTACAGGGATCTTGCCCGGGTTGGTGAGCCGGTGCCGGCAGCCCAGGGGGATGTAGGTGCTCTGGTTTTCGCTGACCAGCTCCTGCTGGCCATCCTTTTCCACCAGCGCCGAGCCCTGCACCACGACCCAGTGTTCGGCCCGGTGGTGGTGCATCTGCAGCGAAAGGCTGGCGCCGGGGTTGACTACGATCCGCTTCACCTGCCAACGGGATCCCTCGGTGACGCCGTCATAGGAGCCCCAGGGGCGATAGATCTTGCGGTGGGCCTTGCTCTCCGGGGCCCCCTGGCGCTCCAGCAGGCCCACGATCCCCTTGATGTCCTGGGCCCGGTTGCGGTGGGCCACCAGCACCACATCGTCGGTTTCCACCACCACCAGGTCTTCGACGCCAAGCCCCACCACCAGGCGGTGCTCGCTGCGCAGATAGCAGTTGCGGGAGTCTTCGTGGATCACCCGGCCACGCAGCACGTTGCCCTGGTCGTCCTGGTCGGCGGTTTCCCAGAGGGCGCTCCAGCTGCCAACATCACTCCAGCCCGCCTCCAGGGGGAGCACGGCGCCCCGGTCGGTGCGCTCCATGACGGCCACGTCGAGGGCCACGTTGGGGCAGGCGGCAAAGGCTTCCCGCTCCAGCCGCAGGAAGTTGAGGTCGGCACTGTCCTGCTCCAGGGCCAGCCTGCAGGCGCTGACCACCTCCGGCACCAGCCGTTCGAGCTCCGCCAGGATGGCGCTGGCCTTGAACAGGAACATGCCGCTGTTCCAGGTGAAGCGGCCGGTGGCCAGGAACTGCTCGGCGGTGGCCCGATCTGGCTTCTCCACAAACCTGGCGATCGGCACTGGCCTGTTGACCTCCCCGAGGGGCTCGGCTGCCTCGATATAGCCGTAGCCAGTTTCAGCCGCGGTGGGCACGATCCCGAAGGTCACCAGCTGGCCCGCCTCCGCTGCCGCCGCGCCGGCAGTGATCGTGTCGCGGAAGGCCGCGGCGTTGCGAATGGCGTGGTCCGCCGCCAGGACCAGCAGCAGGGGGTCATTGCCCTGGGCCGTGGCCTGCAATGCCGCCACCGCTACCGCCGGGGCCGTGTTGCGGCCTACCGGCTCCAGCAGGATCCCCGCCGGTTCTACGCCGATCTGGCGCATCTGCTCGGCCACGATGAAGCGGTGATCTTCATTGCAGATCAGCAGTGGCGCTGCCAGCCCCTCCAGGCCCTCCAGTCGCTGCTGGGTCTGCTGCAGCAGGGTTTCCTCGCCGCCGCCGGCCAGGGGCCAATATTGCTTCGGATAGCTGGCGCGCGAGAGGGGCCACAGCCTGGTGCCCGTGCCGCCGCAGAGGATCACCGGAACCAGGGTGCTGACTGGCATGGGAGCGCCTAAAGTGGTTCCATTCAAGGCCATCCAGCCACTTCGGGCCAGCTCAGAGGTCCAGTAGCCCTGGCGGTGGGGTGATGCCGATCCAGCCCTCTGCAAGGTGCACCTCCGGCACGATCGCGGTCACGAAGGGGATCAGTAGGCGGCGGGAACCGGTCGGGGTGTCCTGCTCCACCTCCAGCAGGTCGTTGCCGGCATGGATCAGGTTGCACACCCGGCCGATCGGCCGCTGTTCCTCCAGCAGGCGCACCTCGGTTCCCACCAGATCGAGCAGGTGAAATTCGCCCTGGGCCAGCTTGGGCCGGTCATCGGAGCGCACCAGCAGTTCGGCCCCCACCAGGGCCTCAGCTGCGACGCGGCTATCAACGGTGGCCAGGCTGACCACAAACAGGTCCCTGCCCGGCAGCTGGCGGCCGCCGAGCAGGGCCACCTCCTGCGGGGTTTGCCCCTTGAGCTGCAGCCAGCGGCGACCGGCCTGGGTGAAGCGCTCCGGGAAATCGCTCATGGGCAGGACGCGCAGCTCCCCCTTCAAGCCCTGGGCGGCCACCAGCTTGCCCACCACCATCAGGTCCGTAGCTGGTTCTGTGGCTAGTTCCGTTGCTGGTTCCGTGGCTGGTTCCATAACTGCTTGGATAACCGTCAGAGTGCCTTTGCCATCGATAATGGCCGCAAGCCTCGCCCCACGCCTCGCCCCAACCATGGCCGACCTGCCGATCCTGCCTGGCTCCACCGTGGTGGTGCGTGACGGCCGCTCTATCTACAACGGCTACCGGGGCTTTGTGCAGCGGATCAGCGGTCAGCGGGCCGCCGTGCTGTTCGAGGGCGGTAACTGGGACAAGTTGGTGACCATGCCGATCAAGACCCTCGAGCAGGCTTGATGGTCGCCAGGGCCGCCCGGGCCGCCGCCTGTTCGGCGCTGCGCCGGGAGGGCCCCAGGCCCGTATGGCTGGATTGACCAAGGATCTGCACCGTGCAGCCAAAGCGATGGGGATCGCCGTGCACCTGGCTGCGTTCAGCACAGCTGTACTGGGGCAGCCCCAGGCCCTGGCCCTGACTCCATTCCTGCAGGGCCGATTTCCAGTTATGGCGATCGGGATCGCTCAGCAATTCGGCGGCGCTGCGCTGCCAGTGGGGGGTGAGCCAGCAGTGCACCGGTTCTAGGCCGCCCTGGCCGCCCCCCCAGGCCTCATAGAGGCCCCCCAGCAGGGCCTCGCAACATTCCGCTCGCACGGTGGCCCGCCCGGCGCTGTCGCCAGTGGCGATCGGCCCAAGCAGCAGAACCGATTCAATGCCGCAGCGCTCGGCGATTTCAGCCAGCCAGCGGTCGCTCACGAGCTGGGCCCTCAGGGCTGACCAGCGGCCCACGCCCAGGCCTGGGTGGTGCCGTTGCAGAAATTCGGCTGCGGCCAGCCGCAGCACGGCATCGCCCAGGAACTCCAGGCGCTCGTGGTTGTGGGCCCGTCCCGCCGAGGTGTGGGTGAGAGCTTCCTCGATCGGGGTCAGGTCGCGGTCGCCGCACTCCAGGCCCAACGACCGGAGGAAGGCAACCAGTTGCTGGTGGCGTTCGGGCCGCATGGATGGCTTGGGGGAAGGGGGTGAAAGCAGGTCGTAAGCCGGGTTCTGTTCTCCCATCAGCAAGCTGGTGGGGGGTGATCATCTGTCTGGGACCGCCGTTACCGGCGGCCTCGAGCGGCGCACTTGAATCGGGACGGGTGTCATGGCCAACCGTTGTCCCTGGGCCTTGCTCCCAGCCGGGGTTTACCGAGCCAGCACCTCTCGATGCTGCTGGTGCGCTCTTACCGCACCTTTGCACCCTTGCCTGTGCGGGGGGCGAGCCCCCTGCCATCGGCGGTGTGTTTCTGTGGCACTGTCCTCACGGTCACCCGCACTGGGCGTTACCCAGCAAGCCTGGCCATTGGGGAGCCCGGACTTTCCTCAACCAGGCGCCCGAGCCGCTCCGAAGAGGCGGTTAGACCCTGATCGCGATCACCTCACCTGCTTTCGCGTTCCATAATGCCGCTGCGTGTCCCTCTGGGGATTTCCGCGGGGGGCTGTAGCTCAGCCGGATAGAGCGACGGTTTCCTAAACCGTAGGTCGTGGGTTCGAGTCCCGCCAGCCCCGTTCTTTAAAACCTCAGCTCCAGCAGGGGTTCTCAGGGAAGCAAGGGTCGAAAAAGCTGCTTCAGCGGCTCCATCCCGTTAGGCAAAGAACTAGGCAAATTGGCCCGGATCGACCACGATTAGGCAAGTGGTTAGGCAAATCGGGTGCCTCCGTCCGACCCCTGGCTCATTCGCCAGAACACCGCGCTGAAACTGAAAGGTCACGGGGTCACCCTCGATGTGGCAGGGGGTCGGGTGCGTCTGCGGGCGACCATGCCGCCGCGGCCTGCAGACCCGCCCGGTTCCGAGCCCAGGCAGCACCGCATCAGCACCGGTCTTGCCTACCCGGATCAGGCCAGCGAGTCGCTGCAGCTGGCTGAGCAGCTGGGCAACGCCCTGGAGCGCCACCGGCTAGGGGTGGAGCCCTTCGACTGGACGCCCTGGCTGCCCAAGGGGCGAGAGCGAAAGAAGCCTCAGCAGGCGGAGCGGCCCGATGGCGTCAGTGGCCGGCAGGCGGTGCGCCTGACTCGGCAGTGGTGGGGCAAACAGCGCCGCCGCGGCCCGTCTGCGGAAGACAGCTGGAAGGTCGACTACGACGCTCCCCTGGCGCCGCTGCTGGACATCAGCCCTCTGTTGCCTGAGCACCTAGTGGCCTTGGTGGAGGCCACGTCATCCGGAAGTCGCTCACGGAGGCGGGCCTCTCAGGCCGCGGCGACCGTTGCCCGAGCGCTCGACTGGTCCGATGAGCTGGTGTCCCAACTGCGGGAACTTGGCAAGGGCTACAGCGCCTCCCGCAGCCAGGCCCCGCGCGATCTGCCGAGCAATGAGTCGATCGAAGCGTTGATTGATCGCCTGTCGGCCTCCTGGCAGTGGCCGGTGGCGGTGGCTGCTGCCTATGGCTGCAGGCCCCATGAGGCTCTGCTGTTCGCTGAAGTCCAGCCCTCTGGGCTATTGCGCATCGCCGCTGGCAAGACCGGGGCACGTCAGTCGCTTGCGCTGCCGGTTGAGTGGATTGAGCGCTGGTCTCTGCGCACCAAGCGTCTGCCGGCTTTTAACCCCGAGCGCAGTCACCGTGATGTCGGGGCACTGATGGGTCAGGCGTTCCGGCGTGCAGGGGCTGAGTTTCAGCCCTACGACCTGCGCCATGCCTGGGCGGTGCGGGCGATCCACAACCCGAAGATCTCACCCTCGCTGGCGGCCAAGTCGATGGGTCACAGCCTGGCGGTGCACAGCAGCGTCTACCAGCGCTGGTTCGATGCCCATGAGATGGAGTCGCTCCAGGCGGTGCTCAGCGCAGCGTCCTGAGATAGCGCTCCACGTTCACCAGATAGGAGTGCCGCTTGCCCGAGGCTGAGGGCAGCTGCCGGTAGCAGTCCGGCGGGAAGCCCCCGCGCAGGATCCGGGCCTTGAGGGCCCTGGCCGATTTGCAGTGCAGCAGAGGAGCGGCCTCGCGCAGTGGCAGCCAGGGGCTGGCTTTGGCGCTGGGTTGGGGCTGGTTCTGAGCGTTGAGCAGTTTGAGCTGTGCAGAAAGTTGTGCCAGCTGGGCCGTTAGTTCAGCGACCACGTTGTCCATCTTGTGCCGAGATGTGGCGTTGCTGAGAGATTGCCTGGATGGCTTGATTGAATCCACTCCCAACTTCCCTCCCAAGCTTGGGGGGCAAGCTGGGAGTGGATACTTCTGGATTTTTGAGAAGACTTTGTAAGTCCTCTCGGATTCCTCTCGTGTTCAGGATTCAGCCGCGGCCGACAGAGCAGCTGAACGTCAGAGTTCTGCCCGAAGTCATTGCTGAGATTGATCGGATGGCCTCACGTCTCAAGGCCACTCGGTCCGCTGTGGCAAGGGCTCTGATCGATTCAGGTCTTGAGCAGCTGCGCTATTTCCATCGAGAGGAGGAGTCATAAAACATCCCCGCGCCTGGCCGGGCAACGGGGACACAGAAGCGAAGCCATGAAACTACCGCAACGCACAGCAGCGCGGCAGGCGCTGTTACATCAAGGCAAGCAGATTCGTCTGTGGAGGCATCGATGATCGATTTCTCCTATTACGAAGCCCTGCGCGCAGAAGTCTGTGCGCTCACAGAGCTTGGCCTGCAGCTGCAGACCGTCATCCCAGTGGCTTTGCCGGCTGAGCTGCATCCGAAGCGCCAGAGAAACAGGGACACGGGCCGCTGGGAGCCGGTGCTCAAGAACGGTCAGCCGGTGCCGGCCTTCGTGGGCAAGAACCCCTCCTGTTGGCAGGCGGATGGCAGGCCCCGCACCATCAGTCACTCCAGGCTGGCGAGCTGCGAGGAGCTTCTGGAGCGGATCGCCATTGCCGAACAGCTGGGCAAGGAGCTGGGGCTGGCGATCATCCCGTCCACGGACGTGGTGTCGATCGACTTCGACACCAAGAACTACGGCAGCGTTCAGGAGCTGGAACACGACTGGATGGCGCTGCTCGATCGTTATCCGGTGCTCACGGGCACCCGTATGGAGCGCACTCCCAGTGGTGGGGTCCATGTCTATGTGCGCGTGTCCGATGCCATGGCCAGCTGGCGTAAGCCTGGTGGCGGCCTGCACTGCAACTTCACCACCGAGCTGGGTGGCCCCCACCGCGGTGAGGTCCTGGCGGGTACGCGGGTGTCGGTCTGTGCGCCCACGCAGAACGGCAGCGGTCCGTATGAACTGATCAATCCAGAGGCGGCCTGCAGCTTCGTCGAAGTGGCTGATCTGGCCTCAATCGGGATCTTCCCCGAGGTGCGGGATCCGCAGAACGCTCCCGCTGCTTCTCCTCCTGCAATGCCGCTGAGTCCAGGAGCAGCGCCCCCACCGGTGGTGACACCCAGCCAGCCCCCGTTGCTGCTGGATCTGCTCGGTGGCAAAGCACAGGGCTTGCTCAACGGCGAGCGGCCCTATGGCATCGGTGATGCCGCAGCCAGCGACCGCAGCCTGCAGCTCACGGGTTTTGCCAAGGAGCTCTACAGCTGGTGCAACCTGCTGCAGGCCCAGGGGCTGCCCTGGGGCGGGGAAGTTGAGCAGCTGCTGCAACGTGCGATTGCCTCCCTCGGCATCGAAGACAAGGCCGAACGGGTGCTGGAAAGCATCGATGCAGGCCGCTGTCACCATGCCAATCCGGAGTGGGCGCTGAGGCTCTACCAGTGGCTTGCCGGCGGTCGCTCACGCCGCTGGGCAGGCCGCGGCGGTTCCGTGCCGAGCGCAACGGAAGGCAGCGCCGTCGGCGGGCCTGCAGAGCCCAGCCAGCCGCCGCCGCTTCAGCGCGACGAGTGCCGTGATCGTCTGCAAGCCGCCGTGGCGGCCCATCAGTCGCCCACCGAGTTGGAGTTGCTGCTGGGCGAACTGGTGGATGCCTCTGCGCTGCATCCCGTTGAACTGCGCCAGCTGTTGGTGGCGGTGCGGGTGGAGGAGGAGCAACGCGAGGTGCTGCTTCAGGAGGCCACTGCGATCCAGCTGGATCGGGCGCGGCAGCAGGCCCGGGAGCCGATCACTCTGGATCGGTTGTTTGCTCCGGCTCTGGCCGAGGCCCTGCGCCGGGTCACCGAGCACCTGCCGTATTGCGATCACGTGGTTGCCACCACCTATCTGGCCGGCATCAGTGGCCTGGTGAAGCTGGGCACGAGCATCTGCGGCAACCCTTACACCGACTTCGTCACCCCGGCGAACCTCTACGTGGCCACGGTGGGGCGCTCTGGTCAGAAGAAGACCCCGCTGGAGAAGCTGCTGGTGCGGAGGCCGGCGCGGGAGCTAATCCGGGAGATGGCGGTTGAGAACAGCCGGGTGATGGAGAACTGGCGGGAGCAGTGCAAGGCGTCCAAACGCAAGGACGAGCGCCCCCCGAAGCCCGTTCCGATCCACATCCAGATCCAGGACTACACCGGAGAAGCCCTGGTGGCACTGCTGCACGAGCTCGACAAGCGCGGTCTGAGCGTGTTGGTGCTGCGCGATGAGCTCTCCGGCCTGTTCGGAGCGATGAATGCCTACCGCTCCGGCAAGGGCGCCGATGAGCAGCAGCTGCTGGAGCTGTTCGATGGCCATGCCTTCACCTCCCTGCGGGTGACGGCGGGCGACCGCAGCTATGAGCGCTGCCAGGTGAGCATCTACGGCGCCATCCAGCCCGGTGTGCTGCGGGAGCTGATCAAGGGGGGCGATCCGTCAGGCAAGTGGGCCCGCTTTCTTTTTTCTCCGTTGCCCGAGAGCACCCTGCCGCTGCCCACGGCCATCAGTCAGAAAGGGGTTGCGGCAGTGAATGGGGCGATGCAGTCCTTGGAGGTGTATGCCCGGTGGATCTACACGCTCCCGGCCAAGCAGTACCAGCTCGATGCAGAGGCGATCGAAACCTTCAGCGCCTACGAGCACGACAAACAGGTCCAGGCTCAGCAGGCCCGGCTGGACGCGCAGGGGGCGCTGTACGGCAAGTCAGCGGGCAAGGTGCTGCGGGTGGCGCTGCTGTTGCACCTGCTGCAGCTGGTGGTGACACGCCAGGAGGAATCGCTGGAGGTGCCGGCCACGACGTTGAAGCTGGCGATCGATCTGGTCGATCAGCTCGATGCCTGGGCGCTTGGCTTCCACGAGCAGGCGGCAGCCGATGCCGATGCAGGTGGGGTCTCGTCCTTGATGCGCCGCATCCATACCCTGGCCCGCAAAGCCAAGGGAGCGGTGAGCTGGGCGCAGTTGCGCCAGCAGATGAACAGCCGCGAGAAGAAGGGCATCAGCGCGGCCCTGGCCGAACAGGCCATGCAGGCTCTGGCCGAGCTGGGTGTCGGAGAGGTCACGCAGGGCCCCCGTGGCGGCCTGCTGTACCGGGCCACAGAAGAGCTGGGTGCCTGAGGGAGCGGGGACAGCCATGGGGGAGTCGCCCGTTTCCCCCACAACAACCTTGTGTCCACCAGGGAAGAGAAGGAAGGGGGGAGAAGGGGACTGGATTTTCTCTTCTCCACCGCAGCTCCGCTGCTCGGTGGGCATCACCAGGAAAAACAGAGTTCCCCTGCGCCCCCAGTCCCCCGCAGGTCCAACCCCCTGTTGTGGGCAGGGTTTCAGCGGGGGAACGCTGCGCTCCTCTGTTTGGTCCCTCTGTCAGCGGAGAGATTGCGCGATGGCATTGCACTGCTGCTCCAGCAGAGCCATGCGCTCCATCAGCTCGCTGAATGTCGGCACTTGGCCGCGCAGCATTCCAGAGGTGGTCATGGCTGCGTAGTCCGCTTCCAGCGCCTTCCGGCCGTCACCGGTTGGCACCAGCTGCAGATCGCCGCTGAGTGCTTGGACGTAGTTGATCGGCGGCTTTCGCCAGAAGTCCTCCTTGTGCTGGGCCACCTCCATGGCGAGTCCCCGGTCCTGCATGGCCGCTTCTGCGATGCCTGCACTGGCCAGGCGATCGAGGTCGTACCAGTGCCGGGAGTAGCGCTCGCCTTCGCCGCTGCCCCAGCTGCCTTTGCGGCAGGCCACATGCACCGCCGCGGCCTTCTCCAGGAAGGTGCGCTTCGGGTCAATCACCAGGGGGGTTGCCGTTGGGAACGCGAGCATGGCCAGGTGAGATGCCGCCTCGCAGGTGATGGGCATGGCTCCATGCGGCTCGCCGGTGGAGTGGGCGCCGAACTCCAGCAAGACCGTGGGCCGCACATAGCCAAAGCTGCTGTCAGGAGCAGGGATCAGAGGCTGGTAGTGCAGAACGATGGTGGGTGGTTGCCGGCGATCCGGTTCGGCCGCTTTCAGCGATAGCTCCAGAGGAACTCCGGCTGCGGCGACCGCACGCTGGAGCAGCGGCAGCGGGATCTCCTGCACCCATTGCTTGAGCTTTCTGTCGGCGTCCTTGCGTCGTGTCTGGGCCTGGGTGGGGTTGGCAGCTGGAGACAGGTCAACCTCGGGCCAGAGGTGCTGAATGTTGAGGGTCAGATCGACGTCCTCGGAAAAGCGCTCGATCAGCCCATGGGCCTTGGAGAGCGAAGTGCCCCCTTTGAAGGTGAGGGAGGCGAGCAGCTGCTCATCGGCCCCGAGGCTTTGCAGGGCCCAGACCACCCAGATGTCCTTTTCGAGGAGGTAGGCCGGCCAGCCGCTTTCAGAGGCAGCCACCTCCAGGGCTTCTCGCTGATCGGCTGCTGAGAGTGAGAACCAGGACTCAGCCACGCGCCCCCTCCGCTTCCTGCTCGTTCAGCAGCTCCACCAGCCAGATGGGCAGTTCGGCCCGCACCGTCAGCAGGGCCTCCCATTCCGCTGTGGGCAGGGCCTGGCGGAGCTTGGGCAGGGCAGCGCCGGCCTCATCGGGCCCCAGCCAGGCCAGGGCGCGGATCGCCTGGCCTGCAGGGCGATCGGACAGCAGGAACTGCCAGCGGGGTGCCTGGCGCAGGCTGATCTCCTGCTTGCCGAAGCAATAGCGCTTGCGGCTCCTGGTGCGGCTCAGAAAGGTCTGCTGCACTGGCATCTGGGTGGTGAGCCCCAGGGCGTTGGCCGCGGCCACGCCGCTGCTCACCAGTTGCTCTCCCAGCTCCGTCATGAGATGGGCCATCACCAGCTCGGGAGCCGGGGGGCGTGTCCCGAAGCGGCTGCGGACCGGCAGGGCGTAACGGCCGCGGGTGATCTTTACCAGTTGGCCGCGGCTCACGAGCCGGCGTAGGGCCTGATCCACGGCGTCCCGCTTGCCGAGCGCCAGGAACTCCTTGGCTGCCAGCAGGCTTCCCTCAGTCCGGCGGCCGGCGGCTTCCAGGATCTGGGCACTGAGGGCGGTCATGGCGGTTCCGGGGTGTCGTCTCGTGCGCTGGTGTGTCAGAAGCGTACGCAAGTTTCTGACACTCTGTCTATGGCTTGGGCGCTTCTGGTCTCTTTTGCCGCCATGGGCCCACCGAGCTGACAGCCATCGTGAACCCTGCTAGTACAGATGTACGCAGTGGAGGGGGTGCATGGAGTTCATCGAGGTCTGGCCCCAGCTCGGAGAGCCGGTGTTGCGCAGCAGCCGCAGCCGCAAGGTCTGCATGACCTGCCACTTCTTCCGGCACCGGGTCGCCGCGGATGGCATTCCTGAGCTCACCTGTGAGCTCCACCGCGCGTTGATTCCGCAGGGTGTCCATCTGGCCAGCAGCTGCCAGGGCTGGACCGATGACCTCGTGCGACAGC
>NZ_JAGQCR010000036.1:0-17951 GCF_024346295.1 Cyanobium sp. BA20m-14 | reverse complement strand
CTCTAAGAGGTGCTGCTGCATCCGGCCTGACAATGGGCGTCATAAGCGCCTGCCCTGCCTAAAGTCACCCACCAGCGACGGGCCCGGATTGGAACTGCCGATCGATCATTTCCGGTTGCTCGGAGTCAGCCCGACCAGCGACTTGCAGTCGCTGCTGCTCACCCTGCAGCAGCGGATCGACCGCCCCCCAGAGCATGGCTTGACCCAGGACACCCTGAGGGCCAGGGAAGAGCTGCTCAGGGCCAGTGCCGACCTGCTCAGCGATGGGAGCAGGCGCCAGACCTACGAATCTGACCTGACGGCCCTTGCCAGCAGCGGCCAATCCGTGCTGCCGGCCCTCGATGTCTCGCCCGGCATGGAAGTGGCTGGTCTGCTGCTGCTGCTCGAAGCGGGCCAGGCCCTGGAGTGTTTCGAGCTGGTCTGCGCTGCCCTGGAGCCACCCCAGGCACCCATTCTCGGCAATAGCCGCGATGCCGACCTCACCATCCTGGCGGGACTGGCCTGCCTTGCCGCTGCCGCCGACCTGCACCGGCAACGTCGATATGAAGGGTCTGCCCAGATCCTGCAGAAGGGTCTGCAGCTTCTGCAGCGCATGGGCCAGCAACCGGCCATTCGCCAGCAGCTGGAAGACAAGCTCGATGGACTGCGCCCCTACCGGGTACTTGACCTGCTCAGCCGCAACCTCACGGCCCAGGCCGAGCGGGCCGAGGGGCTTGCCCTGCTGGAGGAGCTGGTCAAGCGCCGCGGCGGCCTGGAGGGATTCGGAGACCCGAGCATGGGACCGGAGGAATTCCAGGCCTTTTTTAAGCAGATCCGCGCCTTCCTCACCGTTCAAGAGCAGATCGATATTTTCAGTCGCTGGGCGCCGAGCTCCGCCGCCGCTGATTTTCTCGCCAGCACAGCCTTGACCGCCTCCGGATTTGCCCAGCGCAAACCCGAGCGGATTGCGGCCGCCCGCCAACGGCTCGAAGCCAGCAGCCAGGAGGGGCTCCAGCCGCTGATCGCCTGCCAGTTGCTGCTGCTGGGGGAAGTTGAAAGGGCCCAGGCCATCTTCAAGCAGGCAGCCCCACCGGAGCTCAAGCGCTGGGCCGAACTGCAGAGCCCCGATCCCCTGGCCCAGCTGTGTGCTTACTGCCGCGACTGGCTCAGCCGGGACGTACTGCCCGACTACCGCGATCTGGAGGCCGATCCGGATCTGGAGGCCTACTTCGCCGATCGCGATGTGCAGGCCTATGTGGAGCAGCAGGACCGGCCGGCCAGTCCTGCTGCTACCCCCCCCGCCCTGACCTTCACCACCCGCCCCCACAGCTGGGACAAGCCCCTGATTGATCCACAGGCCTCCTTTGGCGGCATCGGCTCACCAGCCGCGGCCGGGTCACAGAGTTTTGACGAAGACGAGGACGATGACGGGGAAGGGGAAGAAGAGCCCTGGCTAGCTGGCTGGCGCTGGCCCCAACTGCAGCGACCATCCCGCCTCTTCCTGGCGGTGTGCGTCGGGGTGGCACTTGTGACCCTCGCGGCGGTGATGCGGTTACGGCCCCAGTCCCCCGGTGCCAGCCGAACCCCAATCGCTGTCGAGCCTGCCCCGCCGCCCCTGCCCGCCCCGGTGCCAGCTCCACCAGCCCCGGTGCCAGCCCCAGCTGCGGCCCCCGCTTCAGCAGAGCTACCCCTGCGGGCCGACTCCCCGAGCGAAGCCCAGGTGCAGGCCCTGCTGGAAGCCTGGCTGGATGCCAAGGCGGCCATCCTGGCCGGTAAGGACAGCCGCATGCCCGTGGAGGGCCTGGCCCGCGCAAGCCTGGTGGGGCGGCTCGAAGCGGAGCGCGCCTCCGACCAGGCCCGCGGTGAAACCCAGACCATCAGTACCAGCATCACCGGACTGACGATTGAGGAGCGGGACACCAACAGAATCGCCGCCACGGTGATCCTGAGTTACTCGGACCAACGCCTCAATGCCAAGGGCGATCCGGAGGGAGAGCCCACCAAACTGCAGCTGCGCAACCGCTATGTGTTCGGCCGGGAGGGGGACATCTGGCGCGTTGCCAGCTTCAGCAAGGCCCCCTGAGCCATCGCTGCCGGGGGCAGCCCGGTTTTTACGATCGTCTCAATGCCAGCGGCACCTAAATGTTTGAAGAGCTTTCCCAGCGATTTGAGGACGCGGTCAAGAGCCTGAAGGGGCAGGCCTCAATCACCGAAACCAACGTTCAGGGGGCGCTCAAGCAAGTGCGCCGGGCCCTGCTGGAGGCCGACGTGAGCCTGCCGGTGGTGGAGGACTTCGTCGAGGAGGTGCGGCGCAAGGCTGTCGGGGCCGAGGTGGTGCGCGGCGTCAGCCCGGATCAGAAGTTCATCCAACTGGTGCACGAGCAGCTGGTGGACACCATGGGCGGCGAGAACGCCCCCCTGGCCGCCGGCGGCCAGGCCGGAGCCCCCTCGGTGGTGCTGATGGCTGGCCTGCAGGGCGCTGGCAAGACCACCGCCACCGCCAAGCTCGGCCTGCACCTCAAGGAGCAGGGGCGCAAGGCCCTGCTGGTGGGAGCAGACGTCTACCGGCCGGCTGCCATCGAGCAGCTCAAAACCCTCGGCGCCCAGATCGGCGTGGAGGTGTTCAGCCTTGGCATCGAGGCCAAACCTGAAGACATCGCCGCGGCCGGCATTGACAAGGCCAGGGCCGAGGGCTTCGACACCGTGCTGGTGGACACGGCCGGGCGCCTCCAGATCGATCAGTCGATGATGGAGGAGATGGTGCGCATCCGCCAGGCCTGCCAGCCCGACGAGGTGCTGCTGGTGGTGGATTCAATGATCGGCCAGGAGGCGGCGGAGCTCACCCGGGCCTTCCACCAGCAGGTGGGCATCACCGGCGCCGTGCTCACCAAGCTCGATGGCGACTCCCGCGGCGGTGCCGCCCTTTCAATCCGCAAGGTGAGCGGCGCGCCGATCAAGTTCATCGGCACCGGCGAGAAGGTGGAGGCGCTGCAGCCCTTCCACCCAGAGCGGATGGCCAGCCGCATCCTGGGCATGGGCGATGTGCTCACCCTGGTGGAGAAGGCCACCAAGGAGGTGGAGCTGGCCGATGTGGCCAAGATGCAGCAGAAGCTGCAGGAGGCCAGCTTCGACTTCTCAGACTTTCTCCAGCAGATGCGCATGATCAGGCGCATGGGCTCGCTCGGAGGACTGATCAAGCTGATCCCCGGCATGAACAAGATTGACGACGGCATGCTCAAGCAGGGGGAGGAGCAGCTCAAGAAGATCGAAGCGATGATCGGCTCGATGACGGAGGTCGAACGCCAGCAGCCGGAACTGCTGGCATCCCAGCCCTCGCGCCGGCGCCGCATCGCCGCAGGCAGTGGCCACAAACCTGCCGATGTCGACAAGGTGCTGGCCGACTTCCAGAAGATGCGGGGCTTCATGCAACAGATGACCCGGGGCGGCGGCATGCCGGGGATGCCTGGAATGCCGGGGATGCCCGGCCCGATGGGTGGCATGCCCGCAGCCGGCTCCCCAGGGCGAGTGGCCACCAAACCAGCCAAGAAACGCAAGGGGTTCGGGCAGCTCTGAGCACTCGAGCGGGTACATTGGTTGTTTGGCCACCTAGCGGCAAAGCATCGATGATTAAGCTCCGCCTGAAGCGGTTTGGTAAGAAGCGGGAAGCGAGTTTCCGCCTCGTGGCCACCAACAGCACCTCCCGCCGCGATGGCCGTCCGCTGGAGGAGCTGGGCTTCTACAACCCACGCACCAAGGAAACGCGGCTCGACACCGAGGCGATCAGGGCCCGCCTGAGCCAGGGCGCCCAGCCCACCGACACCGTCCGTTCCCTGCTGGAGAAGGGCGGGCTGGTCGCTAAGACCGTGCGTGCCGCCGAAGTGGTCGGCAAGCTGAAACAGGCCGAAGCGCGCGAGGCCGCCACCAAGGCAGCCGCTGCCGCCAAGGCCGCTGAAGCTGCTGCTGCTGCCGCCGCGGCTGAAGCAGAAGCTGCTGCTGCCGCCGAAGCTTCTGCTGCCCCTGAAGAAGCTGCCCCTGAAGCCTGAGCACTTCTGAGGCGGCTGGGCCGGGCACCAATATGAACAGGGTTGATCGCCTGCGAATCCCCGCCGAAATTGCCCTGGCCGCCCTAGTGGCCTACGGGCTCGGCACCTGGTTTACCGGTCTGTTCCCTGGCTATCTGCCCAAGATCGGCGGGCTCTGGTCGGCGATCTCCGCGATTGTGGTGACCCAGGCCACCAGCAAAGAGGCGCTTTCCTCAGCGTCACTGCGCATCCTGGGATCGGCGATCGGCGCTGCCACCAGCGCGGTCTACCTAATCCTGCTGCCCTTCCACCCGGCTGGCATGGCCCTGGCTATCTTCGCCACGCTGCTGCTGTGCGCGGCGGTGAACGTGCCGAGCCACGGCCGCCTGGCGGCGATCACGGTGATCGTGGTGATGGTCACCAGCAGCCTGGATCCAAAGCTGAGTCCGGGGCTGAATGCCCTGCTGCGCTTTGCCGAATCCTGCATCGGCACCGGTGTGGCGGTGCTCGCGGTTCTGTTCTGGCCAGGCTCGCGGCGCCAGATCGAATAGCAATACCAGATTCGATAGGGAGATCCGCACCAACCTCGGCCCCCGGGGCCTCCCGTTGCCTGCAGGGCGCTGTCAGGATGATGGAAGTTTCCTCCCTCTGGTGCGCCATGCCGGCCAGCAGCAATTTCCAACAAGCCATCCGTGAGGCCCAGTCGAGCGCCCTGGTGGGGCCCAATGTGGTCAATAAGGCCCTGCCCTACGTAGGTGGGGGCATGGTGCTCACCGCCGCTGGCGTGTTGGGCGGCCTGACCTTGATGGCCAGCAGCCCTGCCAGCTTCATGCCCCTGTTCTGGGTGGCCCTGATCGGCAACTTCATCCTCTTCTTCGTGGCCCAGAACGTGGCCATGAAGGGCAACAACAGCACGGCCCTGCCGCTGTTGACGGCCTACAGCCTGATCACGGGCTTCACCCTGAGCGGAATTGTCGCCTACGCCATCAGCGCTGCTGGTGTCGGGGCAATCGGTACAGCCACCCTGGCCACCGGCATCACCTTTGTGGTGGCCTCAGTGGCCGGTCGGCGCATGAGCGACAGCGTGGGGCAGGCCCTCACCGGAGTGGTGGGCCTGGGGATTCTCGGCCTACTGATCGCGATGGTGGTGCAGATCGTCGGCAGCATTTTTGCGCCGGGAGTCTTCAGCGGGGGCACCTTTGAACTGCTGATCGCCGGCTTCGGCACAGTGCTATTCGTCGGGGCCGCCTTCGTCGACTTCTACACCATGCCCCGCACCTACAGCGACGACCAGTACCTGGCCGGCGCCCTGGGCATGTATCTCACCTACATCAACCTGTTCATCTTCATCCTTCGGCTGATCATTGCCCTGCAGGGCGGTGGCCGGCGTGATTGAGCCAAGCTTCCTGCTTCCAGCAGCGAGCCCCCAGCGCCCCCAGAGGGCGCTTTTTTATGGCTGGTTGGCAGGCTCAGGCAGGTGCTTGGTCACATCCCGCAGGGGCATGGTGCTGCTCCCCCAACCATCGGGGGGCAACTGGGGCGGGCTTCCTGCTGGGGCCTGGCTGGCCGCACTAAACCAAGCCAGGATCAAACCCCGCAAAGCCCCCCCGCCATTGGCTAGTGAAGAACGCAGATTGAAATGGGTGCCCCCCTCCACCAGCACCAGGCGGTGGCCCTCACTGGTGGCACGGATGACCCTGGCCATCGGCTCGATCGCTTCCGGGCCCGGGGGTACAACCCAGTCGCTGCCGCCACTCACCACCAGCACGGCGGCCCCCATACCCCTGGCCGAATCAATATCGAACAACAACCGCATCGGTGGACTCACCGCCACAGCAGCACCACCCGGGAGTCGGCCAGGGCTGCACTGTCAGCCGAACCAACAAAGTTGCACTGCAACACCCAGCTGAGATTGCGCCAGGGGTGGCGCAGGTCTTCGCACAGCTGCTCCAGCCTGCTGGCGGTGGGCCGGGCACCGGCCAACTGCAGGGCTGTCGTCGCCCCCCAGGAATGGCCAGCCACCAGCACCGCCTTTGTGTTCACCGGCCGGCGCAAGTTCAACTGACCCTGGGCCGCAGCATCGATCACCGCCGACACATCCTTGGGCCTCAGCGCCAATTCTGCCGGTTTCGGTGGCGGCTGCTTGCCTGAGAGCATCGCCCGCTGCTGGCTCTGATCGCTGCCGGGATGGCGTGGCAGCACCACCGTGTAGCCATGGCTGGCCAGGTGCCCAGCCCAGCCCTCGAAATTTCTGGGGTCATCCCAGAGGCCGTGGGAAATCACCACGAGTCGATCTGGAATGCGATCGATGGCGGTGGCGGTGGCGGTGGCGGATGCACTGGACTCCCAGATCACAACCTCCAGGGGCTCGGGACGGTGAGCCACGTCAATCTTGAGCTCTCGGCGCGCGCTGGAGAACTTCCCGGCCTCCAGCCAGGCCCCCTTGCTGCTCACCGCTGGCAAGGCGGCAATCAACTGTTCGGCCTGAAGGCGTTGGGCCCGGAATCTCTGCACCGAATAACCCAGCCGGCCCAGCTCCACCGTGACGCTCTCGCCGGGAAGATTCTCCAGCACATCCAGCAAGCTGATCCCCCCTTTGGCGGCCGCCAGCTCCAGTGCCCGGTGAAACTTGGCCGGCTCAATTGGCTCAGGCAGGCCGTCGATGTCACCGAGGGCTCCCACCAACAGCAGCACCTGCTCCAGCAGGGGCGATCCGTTGGCATTGAGCAATACGGCCTTCAGCTCCAGGGGCAGGTTGGACTGCAGCACCGCTTTGAGCTTCTGACCGATAACCCCGTTGGTGGCCCGGTCGAGTTCGGCCAAATCGCTGTCGCCAGCAAGCAGGGCCGCCGGGCTGCGCAATTCGGAAACCCGGATGAGGAAGTCGGTCTCCAGCAGGGGCAACCGCAACCTGATGGTTTCAATCGATCTGGCCGCTGGCGGGGCCAGCAGCGCAGCGGAGCAAAGCCCCGTGGCCAAAGCACGAACCAGCCGGGACGCGGCCATGGATACAAGCCAAGGAGCAGACATCCTGGCCCAGCTCAGGCCTCGGCTACCGCCTCGATCGCCGCCGCGATGGCCTGGCGCTGGTCGGCGTCGTAGCCCCAGCGCTCCAGGAAGGCCACGTCGTCGCCCTCCCCTGTTGTTGCAGCCAGCAGGGTTTCCAGCCTCTGCTTAACCGCCTGGGGCTCCAGGCCCCGCAGCAACTCGGTGCAGCGGGTCTGGACCCGCTCGGAAGCGCCCTGCTGGGCGGCATCCCCCGCCCGCTGGTGGTGCAGCGCCATGGCCGTGCTCATCGCCAGATTGCGGACCGACAGGTCCACCACTCCTTCGCCCGCCAAGCGCAGTTGCAGCACCAACGGCTCGGGCAACCGGTCCATCAACGGGCCGTCACCGGCCAGGCTCACCACGAAAAAGCCGCGGGCCCCATCCCGACTGGCCACCAGCTCAGCCACCCTGTCGGCCAGCACCTCATCGCTGAGTTCGCCGTTCTCCCAGAGGGCCAACCAATGGGCAGTGATCTCCATGGCCTGCTGGAAGCTGGGCTGGAGGGGGGCAGCGGAGTCATCTGACGGGGCTGGAGCCATCGCTGGGGAGATCTCTGGGCGGAGATGCAGCACGCAGCTCCAGCCTATGGGCGAGATCGCCAGCCAGGTGCTGCCGGCTGCGAGGCTGGAGCCATGGAGTTCCCCGCGACCATCCCGGCCCTGCCAACCAGCCCAGAGGGCTTCCGCTCTGGCTTCGTGGCCCTGATCGGCCGGCCGAACGTGGGCAAATCCACCCTGCTCAACCAGCTGGTGGGCGAAAAGGTGGCAATCACCTCACCGGTGGCCCAGACCACCCGCAACCGGCTGCGGGCGATCCTCACCACCGAGGCGGCCCAACTAGTGCTGCTCGACACCCCGGGCATCCACAAGCCCCACCACCTGCTGGGGGAGCGCTTGGTGCAGAGCGCCCGCGGTGCCATCGGCGAGGTGGATGTGGTGCTGCTGCTGGTGGATGGCAGCGAGCCGGCGGGCCGGGGCGACGGCTTCATCGTGGAGTTGCTGAAGCACTGCCGGGCGCCGGTGCACGTGGCCCTCAACAAGAACGACCTGGTTGATCCGGAGCGGGCCGAGCAGCTGGCCGCCAGCTACCGGGAGCTGGCGGGCGACTGGCCCCTGCACCCGGTGAGCGCCCTCAGCGGCGAAGGCACCGGGGCCCTGGTAGCGGCCCTGAGCGCCGAACTGCCCGAGGGGCCCCATCTCTATCCGGCCGATGCGGTGAGCGACCAGCCCGAGCAGCTGCTGATGGCCGAGCTGATCCGGGAGCAGGTACTGCACCACACCCGCGAGGAGGTGCCCCACTCCGTGGCGGTGAGCATCGAGCGGGTGGTCGACGACGGCCCCCGCACCGCCGTACTGGCCACGGTGCTGGTGGAGCGCTCCAGCCAGAAGGGGATCCTGATCGGCAAGGGGGGAAGCATGCTCAAAACCATCGGCCAGGGGGCGCGGCTGCAGATGGAGAAGATATTTGAAGGGCCGGTGTACCTGGAGCTGTTCGTCAAGGTTGTGCCAGGCTGGCGCCGCAGCGCCGCCCGGCTGAGCGAACTGGGCTACCGGGGGGACTGAGCTTGCTAGCTGGCTTAGCTAAAAGGCCGGCTTAGCTAAAAGGGCGATCAAAACCTCCCTCGGCAAGCCTGGATTCCTCACTGCCTGGCGGTGCGGCATCTGCCCTGGATCCATCGCGACCCCTACCGCTGCGCGGAAGAGGGAATCTTCGATCGGCTGCTGGTGGCCCAGGCCATTCATAACGGCCTCACCCTGCTGACGGCGGATCGCACCCTCCGCAGCTACGGCCACCAGGTGATCTGGATAGGCGGCGACGGGCCAGGCAGCTGAGAGAATCGCAGCCATGAGCGAGCCCAGCACCGAGTCACTCACCGACACCGCCCCCTTCCCTCCTAAGGAGATCGGCGGCTTTCTGCGCCACTGCGCCGGCGAGTGGATGGGCCTGCGCAGCCAGTTCGCCCTGGCGGCGGTGAGTGCCGCAGCTGAGCTCGACACGGAAGACGGCGACGCCTGGCACAGCAGCGAGCGCGGCGAACTGGTGGTGGCCTTTCTGGAGCCCGAGACTCCGGGCGGCGCCGGCGGCCTGCGGGTCTGCCCCAAGGAAGGCGTGGCCCGCCAGCTGCACTTCAGCGCAGACGGCGACTTCCGCAGCGGCGATCGGCAGGGCAGCTGGCAGCTCTGGCCCGACGGCAGCCTGGAGCTCACGATCCGCTCCAATGACACCGAGGTGCGGGAGCGGATCTGGTTCACCAAGCCCAACCTGCGGCTGCGCAGCACCGTGGAGAGCAGCGCCGACGGCAGCCCGGGCCGGGCCAGCTTCAGCTCCGAGATCCGCCGGGTGAGTCGCCCCACCGCCCCCGCGAGCTGAGCCCCATGCGCCTGGATGCGGTGAGCCTGGCACCGGAAGCCTTTGCGCCGCTGCTGGCCCTAGGGGTGATCGGCCGCGCCTTTACCGCCGGCATCGCGACGCTGCACACCCACAACCCGCGCGACTTCGCCCCCGACAAGTACCGCAAGGTCGACGATGATCCCTACGGCGGCGGAGCGGGCATGGTGCTCAAGCCCGAGCCGGTATTTGCGGCGGTGGAGGCGATTCCGGTGTTGCCGCGGCGGCGGGTGCTGCTGATGAGCCCCCAGGGCAAACCCCTGGAGCAGGCTGACCTGCGCCGCTGGGCCACTGAATACGAGCAGCTGGTGCTGGTCTGCGGCCACTACGAGGGCTTCGATGAGCGCATCCGCGCCCTGGCCGACGAGGAGGTGTCGATCGGTGATTTCGTGCTCACTGGCGGCGAGTTGCCGGCGGCGGTGATCATCAACGGCGTGGTGCGGCTGCTGCCGGGCACCGTGGGCACCGAGGCTTGCCTGGAGGAGGAGAGCCACAGCGCCCTGCTGCTGGAGCACCCCCACTACACCCGCCCGGCCAGCTTCCGGGAGCTGGAGGTGCCGGCGGTGCTGCGCAGCGGCGACCATGGCGCAATCGCCCGCTGGCGCTTCGAGCAGCAGCAGCAGCGCACCCGCGAGCGCCGGCCAGATCTTTATGCGCGCTGGCAGGAGCAGCAGGCCCAGCAGTAGCCGACGCGCACTGGGTGACATCCAGGGCGCCACTGAGCAGCGACCCCATGTAAGGCAATCTGCCTTACTGTTGAACGATGAGAACGATCACGCTCAGCTCAAAGGGCCAGCTGACGATCCCCCGACAGCTGCGTGAGTCCCTGGGACTGACTCCCGGCAGTCACCTCCAGGTGAGCGTGGATCGGCATGGACGGCTGGTGTTGGTGCCTGCTCTGTACGAACCAGAAGAGCTCTTCCGCCATCGCCCCGCCGTCACCCGCTCCATGAGCCTGGACGACATGGACCGCGCCATCGCCGCTGCCGCTGGCTGTGCAGACACTTGACACCAATGTGGTGGTTCGGGTGTTGGTGGGTGATGACCCCGTTCAGACGCCCCTTGCCGAGGAAGCTTTACTAGGCGCGATCCAGGCGGGGGGAGCGTTCATCCCGGATGTGGTTCTCGCTGAAGTTGCCTGGGTGTTGCGGGGCTACGGACTAGATCGAGCGACGCGCCACAACCTCCTGCAACGTCTGATCCGCACCCGAGGGGTTGTGGTGGTCGATGTGGACGCGGTGATCGACGCCCTCAGCCGCTTCCAGCAGGGTGGTGACTTTGCCGATCAGCTCATTCTGGCTCGCGCCGCCAGCCATGGCGCCATGCCAGTGCTGACCTTTGATCAGGGCTTTGCTAATACCGAAGGCGTGAAACTGATCGGCCCCCTCAGCTCTGGCCCTGCTGCAGACCCCGTAACGCCGTGAGCAGAGCCGCCGGGCTCTGGGGATCCACCATCAGCACGCTGCCGCCGGGGGCATGGGCCATCTGCTCGCCCATGGCCATCCAGTCGCCGGCCAGCAGCAACCGCATCGCCTCAGCGGCTTGAGGGTTGGCCTGGATTGCCTCGGCCAGCCGGGTGGCGGCGTCGGCCCTGGCCTGGGCGAGCAGGGTCTGCTGCTGGGCTTGGGCCTGGGCCTCCAGCAGCAGTGCCTCCTGCTTGGCCCTGGCATCGAGCACCAGCGCCTCGGCGCGGCCACGGGCTGCATTGAGCTGGGATTCGCGCTCGCCCTCGGAGCGCAGGATCACTGCCCGCTTCTCCCGCTCGGCGGTCATCTGTTGCTCCATCGCCTGCTGCACCCCACGGGAGGGCTGGATATCGCGCAACTCCACCCGGGTCACCTTCACGCCCCAGGGATCGGTGGCCTGATCCAGCTCCTTGAGCAGCGCCTCATTCACCTCCTGGCGGGTGGTGAAGGTTTGATCCAGGTCGAGCTTGCCCATCTCGGCGCGGATCTGGGTGAGCACCAGGTTCACCATCGCCGCCTGCAGATTGTCTACGGCGTAGTAGGCGAGGGCGTGCTCCAGCAGCTGCCAGTACACCACCGCATCCACCTCGATCGCCACGTTGTCGCAGGTGATGCACTGCTGGGGCGGGATGTCGAGCACCCGCTCCTTGAGCGATTCGTGGCTCACCACCTTTTCGAGCACCGGCAACACCAGCGACAGGCCAGGCTGCAGCTGGCGGTCGTATTTGCCGAGGCGCTCCACCAGCCGCGACTGGCCGCCGCTGGTGACCTTGACGCTGTTGATCCCGAGCAGGGCCATCAGCACTAGGGCGGGTAGACCGAACAGGGCTTCCACGGAATGGCCTCGCACTGGCTTCAGGCTAGGCACCATGGTTGGGCTGCCCCACCCGCCCCTGCCATGGCCGCGCTGACCTGGTTTCTACTGGCGCTGATCCTGCTGGGCGTCAGCTGGCTCGGGGCCGATTTCGACGGCCTGCTGCCCGCCGTTCTGGCTGCCCTGGGGCTGTCCTTACTGCTGGCCGCCGTACCGGCCCTGGGCCCGTTGGCCCAGCTGGGGGTGTTCGCAGGGCTGACCCTGGCCCTGCTGCCCTCTCTGCAGGGCTGGTCGAGGCAGCGCCGAACGCGGGCGATTCCACCAGGCGGCAGCAGCGACCGGGCCAGCGTGATCAGCGGCTTCAGCCCGGGGGAAGAGGCTGGGCGGGTGCGCTGGCAGGGGCAGAGCTGGGCGGCCATCAACCTTGAGCCGGAACGGCAACTGCAGACCGGCGAGGGCGTGCAGGTGATGGGCCGAGAAGGCAACCGCCTACAGGTTCTGGGCGATAGGGTTTGAAGCCGCTCCACTGCGGCCCATGCAGCTACGCATCGGCAACGGATACGACATCCACCGGCTCGTGCCGGGCCGGCCGCTGATCCTGGGCGGCCAGCGGCTGGAGCATCCCGCGGGCCTCGGCCTCGACGGCCACAGCGATGCAGACGTGCTGGTGCACGCGATCATCGATGCCCTGCTGGGGGCCCTTTCCCTGGGCGACATCGGCCTGTATTTCCCGCCAGAAGACCCCCAGTGGCAGGGGGCCGACAGCCTGGTGCTGCTGGAGCAGGTGGGGGCCCTGGTGGCAGAGCGAGGCTGGAGCGTGGTGAATATCGACAGCGTGATCGTCGCCGAGCGCCCCAGGCTCAAGCCCCACATCGGGGCCATGGGCGCCGCCATCGCCGCCCGCATGGGGCTCTCGGCCGACCAGGTGGGCGTCAAGGCCACCACTAACGAAAAACTGGGCGCTGAAGGACGCGAGGAGGGGATCTCCTGCCACGCCGTGGCCCTGTTGCAGAAATGATTGGGGGGCTGGCGAGGTTGCTGGCCCTTGGGCTGTGCCTGGCCATGCTGCTGGCCGGCCATCCCTACAGGGCGATCGCCGGGCGGGATGGCCCCGACGGCGGTTTTGAGGTGGCCGTGGTCGAGCACCTGCGAGTGAAGGTGCCGGCTGAAGCGCGCCAGGAATGGATCGCCGCCGAAGCGAACAGCTGGGAGCCCTGGCTGGCCCAACAGAAAGGATTCCTCGATCGCCAGTTGCTGTGGGACCCCGCCACCGAGGAGGGCACGCTGCTGATTCGCTGGGCCAGCCGGGAGCAGTGGAAAGCAATCCCACCGGCTGAGTTGGATGCGGTGCAGGAGCGCTTCGAGCAGGCGGCCCGCCAGGCCACCGGTAGGCGCCAGGGCAATCCCTTCCCCCTGGTGTTTGAAGGGGAATTGCTACCGCCATGAGCAGCTCCATGAGCAGCGCCATGAGCAGTGAGCACCGCCTGGATCTGGGCCGCCGCCAGCGGCTGGGGATGGTGGAGGCGATCTGGGGCGAAAACAAGAGCGCCGAGCAGATCGCCCGGATCCTGATCGCCACCCACGCCGCCGCTGAACTGGCGCTCGCCACCCGCATCGAGCCCGCAAAAGCCCATGCCGTGGCCCTCGAGCTGGGGCCCAACCTGGCCGAGGAGCTCCAGTTGCAGCACCACCTGCAGGCCCGCTGCCTCACCGCCGGCAGCCTGCCGAACCCCGATCCCAGCCGGGGCCGGGTGGCGGTGCTGGGCGGCGGTACCAGCGACCTGCCGGTGGCGGCGGAGGCCCAGCTGGCCCTGGCCTGCCACGGCATCGCCACCGAGCTGGTGCTCGATGTGGGCGTCGCCGGCCTGCACCGGCTACTAGATCGGCTGGAGGAGCTGCGCAGGGCCCCTGTGCTGATTGCCTGCGCCGGCATGGAGGGAGCCCTGCCGACGGTGCTGGCCGGCCTGCTGCCCCAACCGGTGATCGGCGTGCCGGTGGCAGTGGGCTACGGCGTCAGCGCCGGCGGTATGGCGGCCCTCAACGGCATGCTGGCCAGCTGCGCCCCGGGGCTGCTGGTGGTGAACATCGACAACGGCTACGGCGCCGCGATGGCGGCCCTGCGCATCATCAACTGCCAGGCCCCAATGGGTTAGGTGTTGGCGCATCAATCCCTGAAAGTTAAAGGTGTTGCAGCTGGGGGTAGGCGGTGAGCAGTTCTTCGGTGCTGAGCACCTCACCGGCACCCTCTGGTTGCCAGATCACCTCGATCGCAATCAGGTCGTCTGCGCCCACCGCGCCTAGTTGCTGGAGTGCATCCCGCAGTTGATCGGCGCTGCCGGCCCCCTTGATGTTGAGGCGGTTGCGACTGGCCACCAGCAGGGTGATGGCGATGAAATCGCTGCTGGCGTCGCTCTCGCCTGAAACAACGTTGGCATCGTTGAAACGCTGGCCGGAGACATTGCTGGTCACCTCGCGCTGCAGCTTGCTGCGTTCGCCCATCGAGAGACGGTTGAAGGTGGATTCGGCACTGGCGAAGGGCACCTGGCCCACTTCGGCGTTGGCGTACACCCAGAGATCGGGGTGGCGCAACATGGCCAGGGTGGTCTCCTGCAGCAATGCCTGCAGGCCTGCCGCACGCCCGGTGTCGGCGCTACCTGCCAGCCGTCGCAGGTCCCGTTGGAGCTCCCGGGCCGAGGCCAGCAGACCAACCTGGAGCTGGCTGATCGTCACGGGGCCATCCGGCCTGCCATAGCCGAGCTCGGAGCCGCGGCCAGCGGGCAGGGGCCCAGCCTGGCCACCACCGCCCTTAAAGGCATTGAGCAGCAGACCCACCACGGCCATCAGCACCAGGAAGCCAAACAGGCCGCCGCCGCCGAAACCGAAGAGGGGAATCAGGAAGGGGAAGCCGATGCCGCCGCCGCCATAGCCGCCCCGGTAGCCCCCGTTAAGGCCACCGCCACCCCCATAGCCACCCCCGCCGTAGCTGCGGGGCATGGAGGGTGCCGAGCGGAAGCTGCCGCCACCGATACGGCCGCCGCTGGCAGCCCAACTGGGGCTGGGATGGGCCAGCAGGAGGGTGAGGGCCAACACGGGTACAACCAGCAGGCTGGCGCAGCGCCGCAGAAGGAAGGGGGTGGAACGCGCCAAGGCGCTTTAAGCAGATAAAAGGAATCTAGGAACCACCACCGACGATGGTGACCACTTCCAGTACGTCGGATTCCACCACCAGCTGCCCGGTCCAGGCCGAGCGGGGCAGGATCGTGCCGTTGAACTCCACCACCACAAGCCGGGGCTGGTAACCCAGCTGGCCGAGGGCTTGCTCCAGGTTGAGACCGGCGGCACAGCGGCGCGCTTCGCCATTTACCACCAGCGTGATCATCCCCTGGCCTCAAGCTCTGCCAACAGGCCGGCAGTGGCCGCCGCGGGATCGGCCGCCGCGGTGATCGCCCGCACCACCGCCACCCGGGTGCCGCCAGCGGCCCGCACGGCCGCCAGGTTGCTGGCATCCACCCCACCGATAGCGAAAAAGGGGATCGGGCTGGCCGCCGCGGCCTGGCGCACGAAGTCGAGGCCCACGGGCTCACGGCCCGGCTTGGTGGGAGTGGCGTGCACGGGGCCCACCCCCACGTAGTCACAGCCCTCGCTCACCGCCTGCTGGAGCTGGGGTAGGGCATGGGTGCTGCGGCCGATCAGGCGATCGGGGCCGAGCAGCTGGCGGGCAATGGCCGGTGGCAGGTCCCCCTGGCCCAGGTGCACCCCGTCGGCCTCCACCGCCAGGGCGATGTCGATCCGGTCGTTGACCAGAAACAGGGCGCCGTGGGCGGTGCAGAGCTGGCGCAGGGCGCGGGCCTGGGCGAGCTTCTGCAGGTCGTCGAGGCCGGCGGCCTCCTTGGCCCGGTATTGCACCAGGCGCACTCCGGCCCCGAGGGCGGCGGCCACCACCCCCTCCAGATCGGCCACCGGGGAGGTGACTAGGTAGAGGCGGCAGCTGGCCAGCGCCTCGCGCCGCCCCACCCCGCCCGTGGCAGCGAGGCGACAGGCCTGCAGCAGCTCGACGTCCCGGTCGTAGAGCAGGTAGCGCAGGGTGGCGGCCTCCTCGGCCAGCTCCGGATCGCTGCTGCGACCAAACTCCTCCAGCACCCGCAAAGCCTCCTGCACCCGGCCCGCATTGGCACCCACCACGGCACTGGGGCTGCGGCGCTCCGCCTGGGCCGGGTGGCCCAGGCCGGCGGCCGGATCGGTGGCCGTATGGCGGGCGAATTTGTAGCCATCCCGGTGCAGCCGGCCCAGCCGCTGGCGCATGTCCTTGGTGCGGGCCACTAGATCGCCCCGGTCGAGGCCGAAACGGGCCCAGTCCTCGAGCACCCGCAGACCCTCCCGGGCCCGGTCCAGGTTGGCGTCGAGCAGACGATCCCGGGCGGAACGGTCAAAGCTGTCTGGTTCAAAGCTGTCTAGGGTGGGATCCATCGCGCAGGGGCCAATGGCAGGCGAGCCGGTCGGAGTGGACAAGGCCAACTCCGACAACCCGATGCTGGTGCTGATCTCAGGAATTCTGCTGCTCGGCGGGATTGCCACCTTCATCGGCTGGGGCCTCACCCACGCCTACCCCGCCCCATAGGGCGCGGGCCCGGTCGGCGTCGGCCGCAATCTGGCTGCTGAGGTCTTCGAAACTGGCAAAGGCCTGCTGGCGACGCAGCAGCTGCAGGGGCTGCACCTGAAGCTCCATACCCCCAAGCTCCAGGCGGCGATCGAGCAGGTGAACCTCCACCGCCGAGGGGGCCATCGGATCCACCGTTGGCTGGGGGCCGAGATTCATCACCGCCGGCAGCATCGGCCCCCCCGCCACTGACACCGCCGCGGCGTACACCCCCTCGAGGGGGAGAAATTTGCGCCCGTCCACCTGCAGATTGGCGGTGGGCCAACCGAGGGTTTTGCCCAGTCCCCGCCCTCGCACCACCAGGCCTCGGAAGCGATAGGGCCGCTCGAGAAGCCGGTGGGCCTCCGCCACATCCCCCTCGGCCAGCGCCCGACGGATGCGGCTGCTGCTCACCCGCTCCGGGCCATCCCAGAGCATGGGCAGCACCTTCACATCGATGCCGTGGCGCTGGCCAATGGCCGCCAGGGTCTGGCTGTCGCCGCAGCGGCCGGCCCCGAAGCGGAAGTTATCCCCCACGGCAATCCGCCTGGCCCCCAGCTGGTCCAACAGCACCTGCTGAACAAACGCCTCCGGGCTGAGGGCGGCCAACTCCTGGGTAAAGGGCACCAGCACCAGCTGCTGAATGCCGAGCGGCTCGAGCAGATGCAGCTTCTCAGCGGGCAAATCCAGAGGCAGCCGCGCCTCCCCGTGCAGCACTTCGCGCGGATGGGGCCAGAAACTCACCACCGTTGGGACGGGAGTGGGCACGGGAGCAGGCATGGAAGCGGGCAGATCCGTGACCGAGGCAATCACCCTTCGGTGGCCCTGGTGCAGGCCATCAAAGCTGCCAAGGGCAATGGCCGTCGGCCGGCGGGCTTCCTGGGGGGATCGCAGGGGTATCAACGCTACGGAAACCAACGGCAACAGAAGCCAAATCGATCTTCCCATGGCACCTTTGGGGCACAAACCGGCACTGGCTGCATGGCTGACCGCCTCGACCTACAGCTGATCGCTGCAGCCCTGCGGCGCATGGGCTGGGTCCGCCTTTGGGCCCAGGTGGTGCTGGCCGTGGTGGTGGTCGGCGTCCTGCTGTTCAACAACATCGGCGGCCGCTTGGCAGCCAATTCCTCCCGGGCCCTGGGCCTGGGGCCTGGAATTTCGCTCACAACCCTGGCCTTTTTGCTGCTGCTCTGGTGCATCTGGCAGAGCGGTCTGATCGTGCGCTGCGGCCGGGCCCTGAATTCTCCGGTGCGGCCCAGCAAGGGCGAAACGGCCAAATTGATCAAACGGGGCCTGCTTGCCGATTTGGTCGGTCTGAGCCTGGCGGTGATTGGCTATCAGTCCCTGGCCGGCAGCTTGTTTGTGCAGGCCTCCCAGCAGGTGCCGGGGTTCTTCGGTGCCCAGATCCAGGCGACCCCCGGGACCGCGGGCCGGTTGGTGGGGCTGCCGATCACCTCGATTGAGATGCTGTCCGTACTGGGCAACACCCAGGTGCTGTTTGCCCATCTGATCGGGCTGTGGATCAGCCTCTGGCTGCTGCAGCGGGTTTACCGCTCCACCTGAGCCAGCAGACCACTCAGATCCGGCAGGTCGCGGGT
>NZ_JAGQCR010000035.1:0-18584 GCF_024346295.1 Cyanobium sp. BA20m-14 | reverse complement strand
ACCACCATGTCCCGCAGTCCCCCGGGATACATGCGATAGGCCAGGTTGGTTGTGCCGAGAAAGGCGCTCACCGGCAGGCCCGCCGCTTCGTAGCGGTGGGCTAGAAACCAATCCTCCACCACTTCGCCGGCAACGGAGGCATGGCCGCCGATCTGGTCGTAATCCCTGCGGCTGGTCGCCATGGCAGGGCCAAAGGCAACCCCTGCCCGCGGCCCCAGGGGAACCGCCATCAGCCCCACCAGGTTGAACAACACAGAAAGCTGCTCGTAGGCCTTCTCGGTGCGGTGGTACGGCTGCACGGAAACCAGGCCGCCGTGCCGCTGCTGGTTTGCCACCAGCTTGGCCAGAAAGGTTGGTGCGGGTTCCGTGTCGGCGTCCATAAACACCAGTAACTCCCCCTGGCTTTGCTCCACCCCCTGGTGCAGAGCCCAGTTTTTGCCGCACCAGCCAGGCGGCAGGGGCGCCGAAGTCGTCACCTTCACGCCAGCGGCGCGGGCGATCGCCGCGGTGTCATCACCAGAACCGTCGTCGATCACGATCACCTCGAGCGGCTGCAGGCTCTGGAGCTGGAGGGCCTTGAGCAGCCGGGGCAGGGTGAGGGCTTCATTGCGGGCGGGGATCAGCACCGAAACCTGCGGCCGGTCAACCGGTGTGAGCTCAGCTAAGGCCGGCATGGGCAGGCACAGCCACCAGCCCAGCAGCCAGCGCACCAGAAGGGAAAGGGCCAGGGGATCAGGGGTGTTCAAGGCCGCAGCAGCTCGGCAGCCAGCACGTCGAGGGCGGCTGGCTCGCGCATCAGCTGCTGGTGGGTGAGCACAGGTAACGCCTGCCGCGAGCCCACCGGCAGCACGGCGCGCCAGCCCGGCACCACCATCAGGTCGCTGGGGCAGTAAAAGCTGGAGCACTCCACAGCTTGAAGAGTGGCCGGGTTGCCGTTGAGTTCGTGCAGCAGGGGGCTGGCCAGTTTCATATCAGCGATACCAGCCACCAGCCAGCGGGGCCAGGGTTGGGCGGTAGGGGTGCCCTGTTGGGGGCTGCCCACGCTGATGAACCTACGGGTGCGGCAGTGGCCCCCTTGCAGCTGGATCCAGGTGCGGCCGATCACCCCACCCATCGAGAAGCCAAGCAGATCGATGGGGGTATGGGGGCCGAAGGCCGCCTCGATGTGGCTGCCCAGGATCCGAGCTAGCTCCTGCACCGGGGTGCGACCGAGCCAGATGGGCAGATAGGGGACCAGCAGGGGGAAGCGCCGATCTCCAAGCCTCTCCTGGAGGCGATGGAACAGTCGCGGGGTATCCCAAAGACCGTGCACCAGCACCAGCGGAGGGTGGCTTGCCATGGCTTCAGGTTAGGAAGCCGCGGGGCCCGGGCCATAAAAAAACCGCCCCGCTGGGGGACGGTTTGGGGTCACTGGGGTGACCGGGATTGGCTGGAGCCGGTTGGCTCGTTTGGCTCAGTAGCGACCGCCGCCACCACCACCACCGCCGCCGTAGCCACCGCCACCGCCGCCGCCACCAAAATCACGGCGACCGCCGCCGCCGCCACCACCGCCGCCACCGCCACGGGGCTCGGCTTTATTGACGCGGATGGCGCGACCCATCCACTCCACATCTTGGAGATCCTCGATGGCCTTGGTTTCCTCGGCGGGGTTGGCCATCTCCACGAAAGCAAAACCGCGTTTGCGGCCTGTGTCGCGGTCGAGGGGGAGGCTGCACTTGCTCACCTGCCCGTATTGACTGAACAGGTGCTGGACATCTTCCGCTTCTGCATCGAAGGAAAGATTGCCGACGTAAATGGTCATGAACTCAGAAACTATGAATGGATCCTTCGACGGCCCAAGAGAAAGTGGTCAGCTCGCTAGAGAGAAATCTTTGAATCACCTATTACCCTACAGGGCAGCCTGCCGGTCCTAGGGGGGTTTGATCTCGCCGCGATCGCAGGATTCTGGCTAGGCATAGGGTGAAAACTCTCCCCCCACCTCCCATGTCGAAATCCCAGCTCAATGCCTTCATGGTCAAGGTGGATGCCGATTCCGCCCTCAAGGCCCGGGTTGTGGCCGCCGACGCCGATGCCGTGGTGGCCATTGCCCTGGAGCATGGCCATGTCTTTTCCCCGGCCTCCTGGTCTCGGGCACAGCGCGGCTGACTTCAGTTGGCCCCTGACTTCAGTTGGTCATGGCATCGACGCTTTTGAGGGCGGAGCCCAGCAGCAGGCCAAAGTTTTCCCGCTGCTGCTGGCTGCCCAATACCACAAGCATCTGGCCCGGCGCCAGTTTGGTGTCGCCGGCTGGGTTGGCGATCAGCGTGGGGGCTTCGGGGCTGTACTGCGAACCCCGGTATTGGCGCACTTGCCCTTCCGGCTTCGCCTTGGGCGGAAGGATGGCCAGCACCAGGGCACCCGAGCGGGCGCCGATCTGGAGTTCGGCCAGGGAGGCCCCATCGAGGGAGCCCAGGTCATCCGGGTCACTGCTGAGCAGGAACTCCTCCACTTCACAGTCGGAGCCAGCCAGCAGATCCATGAAGGTCACCGAGAGGGGTCGCAGGGCCGTTGCCGCCATGGCCCGGCCGCCACTGACGTAGGGACTCACCACCTGGTCGGCGCCGGCGAGCAGCAGTTTGCGCTCGGCCTCCTCGCTGTCGGAGCGGGCAATCAGACGACAGTTGGGCGCCATTCCCCTGGCGCTGAGCACCACGTAGAGGTTGGATGCGTTGTTGGGCAGGGCGGCCACCAGGGCTCGGCAGCGGTGAATGCCCGCCTCGAGAAGGGTTTCATCCAGGGTGGCGTCGGCGGATATCACCGCCAGGCCGCGCTCCTCGGCCGCATCCCGGCGCTCACTGTCCATCTCAACCACCAGCAACGGCACGTTTTCCCGGGTGAGTTGTTCGGCGATTTCGCGGCCGATGCGGCCGTAGCCGCAGAGGATGACATGGTCATTCATGCTGAGAAGCCAGCGGTGGAATTGGCGCTCCCGCAGGCGCCGAAAGTAGCCGGATTCAGAGAGTCCAAGGACGCCCTGGATACTGATCTGGACAACCACCAGCCCGCCCAGAATCAGCAGGGTGGTGACCACGCGCCCTGCGGCGCTGAGAACCTGGGTGTGGCCATCGCTGAACCCCAGGGTGCTGAGGGTGATCAGCACCATCCAGTAACAATCCCCCCAGTCCCAGCCTTCGCTGAGTCGATAGCCCAGGGCTCCAGCATTGACCAGCATCACCAGGGCCAGCGGAGCTCGCCAGGGTTTGCGGTTGCGCCTGTTGGGGGGTCTGCGGGGGGCCAAGGGCCAGAGCTGCTGGGTGGGTTGGAACGGGGCGGGGTTAGCTGGAGCAGCAATTCAGGTTAATGACCGTGGCCTGATCCCGAACATTTGTAGGCGTTGTCCACCAAGTGCCCGTTGGCTCAGTTAGCCCTGAAAGGTTCTTTCCACAGGGGTCGCCTGGATGGGCGCATCTCAGGTTATTGATGACCTCCATCCCGAACTGCTCAAGGAGAGCGGTCAGCGGGAGGTGTTCTGCGGGCTCACCTCGATTGTGTGGTTGCACCGGCGTATGCCGGATGCCTTTTTCCTGGTGGTGGGCTCCCGCACTTGCGCCCACCTGGTTCAGAGCGCCGCCGGCGTGATGATCTTTGCCGAACCCCGTTTCGGTACTGCGATTCTGGGCGAGCGGGATCTGGCCGGCCTGGCCGATGCCAATGATGAGCTCGACCGGCTGGTGAAGGATCTGCTGGAGCGGCGCCCCGAGATCCGCACCCTGTTCCTGGTGGGTAGTTGCCCCAGCGAGGTGATCAAGCTGGATCTGGCCAAGGCCGCCGAGCGGCTCAACACCCAGCTGGCCGGCCGGGTGATGGTGCTGAACTACAGCGGCAGCGGCATCGAAACTACCTTCACCCAGGGAGAAGACCAGGCCCTGCTGGCGATGGTTCCCCTGATGCCAGCCAGCCAGGTTGATCAGCTGCTGATCGTCGGCACCCTGGCCGATGCGGTGGAGGACAGGCTGGTGCAGCTGTTTGGTCGCCTGGGTATTCCGGTGGTCACGAGCCTGCCGCCGCGGCGCTCCACCGAGCTGCCCCCAATTGGGCCCGGCACCCGGGTGCTGCTGGCCCAGCCATTCCTCTCGGCCACGGCGCGGGCCCTGGTGAGCCGCGGCGGCCAGCTGCTTACTGCCCCCTATCCCTTTGGGGTGGAGGGCAGTCGGGCCTGGATGGCCGCCGCCGCCGCTGCCTTCGGGGTGGCGCCGGCCCTGGTGGCCGAGGTGCTCGATCCCTTGGTGGAGCGGGGCCAGCGGGCCATCGCTCCCCACCGGGAGCTATTGGCCGGCAAACGGCTCTTTCTGCTGCCCGATTCCCAGCTGGAGCTTTCGCTGGGGCGCTTCCTGCACCGCGAGTGCGGCATGGAGCTGGTGGAGGTGGGCACGCCCTATCTCGATCGCCAACTGCTCGATGCCGAGCTGGCCCTGTTGCCACCTGGCACCCGCATCAGCGAGGGGCAAGACGTGGAACGCCAGCTGGAGCGGGTCCGCGCCGAGCGGCCTGATCTGGTCGTATGCGGCCTCGGCCTGGCCAATCCCCTCGAGGCCGAGGGGATCGCTACAAAGTGGTCGATTGAGCTGGTATTCAGCCCCATCCACGGGTGCGACCAGGCCGGTGATCTGGCCGAATTGTTTGCCCGCTCCCTGCGCCGCCGCGCCCTGCTCTCTTTTGCCTGATTGGGTCATTTGCCCTAACCGGCCTTCCCCCCTGCCAATTTTCTAAGCCTCGATGGAACTCACCCTCTGGACCTACGAAGGCCCCCCCCACGTGGGCGCCATGCGGATTGCCACGTCGATGGAGGGGGTGCACTACGTGCTGCACGCGCCCCAGGGGGACACCTACGCCGACCTGCTTTTCACCATGATCGAGCGGCGCGACCGGCGGCCGCCGGTGACCTACACCACCTTCCAGGCCCGCGACCTGGGTGGCGACACCGCCGAACTGGTGAAGCGTTCGATCGCCGAGGCCGTGGCCCGCTTCCAGCCCGAGGCCCTGCTGGTGGGCGAGAGCTGCACCGCCGAGCTGATCCAGGACCAGCCTGGGTCCCTGGCGGCGACCATGGACCTCGGCGGCATCCCGGTGGTGAGCCTCGATCTGCCGGCCTATTCCAAAAAGGAGAACTGGGGCGCCGCTGAAACCCTCTATCAGTTGGTGCGCGGGCTGCTCAAGGCCCAGCTGCCCTCGCCGGGCTTCGAGAAGCCATCGCCTCAGCGCTGGCGCCAGGAAGGTCGCCGGCCGCGGGTCAATCTGCTGGGCCCGAGCCTGCTGGGTTTCCGCTGCCGCGACGACGTGCGGGAGATCACCCGGCTGCTCGGTGAATACGGCATCGATGTCACGGTGGTTGCGCCCCTGGGGGCCAGGCCAGCCGACCTGATGCGCATTCCCACGGCGGACGCCAACGTGTGTCTCTACCCCGAGGTGGCGGCGCCCCTGTGCAGCTGGCTGGAGCGCAGCTTCGGCATGGCCACCGTGCGTACGGTGCCCCTTGGCATTGGGGCCACGGTGGCATTCCTGCGGGAGTTACACGCCCTGCTCGGGCTGGAACTGCCTGCCGAGCTGGAGGCCGGCGCCGATGGGGTGTGCCAGGCCGAACGGCGCTCCCGCCTGCCCTGGTATTCCCGCTCGGTGGATTCCACCTACCTCACGGCCAAGCGAGTATTCATTTTCGCTGACGCCACCCACGCCATCGCCGCAGCCCGCATCGCCAGCCAGGAGTTGGGTTTCAAGGTGGTGGGTCTGGGTACCTACAGCCGGGAGCTGGCCCGGGAGGTGCGGGCTGCGGCGGCTGGGCTGGGCCTGGAGGCCCTGATCACAGACGATTACCTCGCCGTGGAGGCGGCGATGGCGGCAGCGGCACCGGAATTGGTGCTGGGTACCCAGATGGAGCGCCACAGCGCCAAGCGCCTGGGCATCCCCTGCGCCGTGATCAGCTCGCCGCTGCATGTGCAGGATGTGCCTGCCCGCTATTCGCCCCAGATGGGTTGGGAGGGGGCCAACGTGATCTTTGATGCCTGGGTGCACCCGTTGATGATGGGCCTGGAGGAGCACCTGATCGGCATGTTCCGCCACGACTTTGAATTCGTCGATGGCCACCTCAGCCACCTGGAGGGGGCCAGTGCCCCGACCGCTGAGCCAGCCACTTCCTCAGCCACTGCCGCTGCCCCAGCCGCTGGCTCATCCCCAGCTGGCCTGGTTTGGAGCCCTGATGGGGAGGCTGAATTGGCCAAGATTCCCTTCTTCGTGCGGGGCAAGGTGCGCAAGAACACCGAGGCCTATGCCCGCGACCGGGGCCTGGCCCTGATCGACAGCGAGGCCCTCTACGAGGCCAAGGCCCACTTCAGTTCCTGATTCCCTTTTTGTTCCTGTCGCCTGGCATGGGTATGTGTTTGGATCCGCATCAAGCTGATCGGGATGTTTCGCTTTGCATGCGCATCCCCCATACCCCAGGCAGGCAGCGGTTTGCCCGCAGCAGGATGGATATTCGACTGGGTCTGATCAAGCACCTATTGGTATGACATCAACTCTTCAACGTCCCGACCTATCCCGGCCCGATGGCGAGGGCAGCCTGCAGGTCCACCAGGACCCCTCGATGGCGATCGAGGAAGGCGCCCTGGTGCTTGCTGTCTACGGCAAGGGGGGGATCGGTAAGTCCACCACCTCCTCCAACCTGTCGGCCGCCTTCTCCAAGCTGGGCAAGCGGGTGCTACAGATCGGTTGCGATCCCAAGCACGACAGCACTTTCACCCTCACCAAGAGGATGGTGCCCACGGTCATCGATATCCTCGAAACCGTTGATTTCCACACCGAGGAATTGCGGCCGGAAGACTTCGTGTTTGAGGGCTACAACGGGGTGATGTGTGTGGAATCTGGCGGGCCTCCGGCCGGTACGGGTTGCGGAGGATATGTCACTGGCCAAACGGTGAAGCTGCTCAAGGAGCACCACCTGCTCGAAGAAACCGATGTGGTGATCTTTGATGTGTTGGGAGATGTGGTGTGCGGGGGCTTTGCCGCACCGCTGCAGCACGCCCACTACTGCCTGATTGTTACGGCTAATGACTTCGACTCCATCTTCGCGATGAACCGGATCATGCAGGCCATCAATGCCAAGGCCAAGAACTACAAGGTGCGTCTCGGTGGTGTGATCGCCAACCGCTCCGAGGAGACCGACGAAATCGACAAGTTCAACGCCCGCACAGGCCTGCGCACCATGGCCCATTTCAAGACCGTGGACGCCATTCGTAAATCCCGCCTCAAAAAGTGCACCATCTTCGAGATGGAAAGCACACCGGAAGTGGATGCGGTGCAGCAGGAATACCTCAATCTGGCCCGCCGGATGCTCGATGACGTTGAACCCTTAGAGGCCGAATCCCTCAAGGATCGGGAGATCTTCGACCTGCTGGGCTTCGACTAACCTCTAGGACTGGGGAGACATGCCAGCCGGCCTAGGTCTGCCCAGTTCCCAACCCTTGATGATGCGGTACATCACGGGAACAACAAACAGGCCCAGGAAGGTAGATACCAGCAACCCGAAGAACACCACCGTGCCGATGCTCACCCTGCCGCCTGAGCCGAAGCCACTGGCGAAGAGTAGGGGTATGCCGCCTGCAAGGGCGGCGAGGGCGGTGAGCAGGATCGGCCGCAGGCGGGCGATAGCCGCTCCGCGGATCGCCGTGTCCAGGTCGAGGCCTTCGGCCATGCGCTGGTTGGCGAATTCCACGATCAGGATGGCGTTCTTGGCCGTAAGGCTCACCAGCATCAGCAGGCCCATCTGGCCGTACACGTCGAGGGGCAGGCCCCGCAGCAACAGGCCGCCGACCGCTCCCAGCATGGCTAGGGGCACGGTGACCAGAATGATGAAGGGGTCGGCGAAGTTTTCGTAGAGGGCTGCTAGCACCAGCACCATCACCAGGATTGCCAAGGCAAACACCCGAATGTTGCCGCCACCGGCGCGCGACTCTTCCCGAGCCAGGCCGGCCCATTCCAATTCTGTGCTGCCGCCGAGCTGCCGCTGCACTTCCATCAGGCTGGCCATGGCTTGGCCACTGCTCACGCCAGGGCGGGGCAGGGCCCGGATGCTGATCGAACGCACCAGCCGGGTGTGGTTGATTGAGGTTGGGCCAGTGTTTTGTTCGATCCGCACCAATTGGGCCAGGGGGATCAGCTGGCCATCGCGGGTTTTCACCTGCAGAGCGAGCACGTCATCGGCGCTGCGGCGCGAGGCGCCGTCAAGCTGCACGATTACCTTGCGCACCTGGTCGCTCTCAAAGCTGTCATTGACGTAGTCACTGCCGAAGCTGGCTCCGAGGGTGTCGACCACGGTGCTGAGATCCACCCCGAGCGAGGCCATCTGCAGCCGATCTGGCACCAGCTGCACCAGGGGGGCACCGGCGGTGAAGCGGGTTGAAACCCGTTCAAAGCGATTGGTGGCTTGGGCGGCTCGGATGAAGGCCTGGGCTTGCTGTTCGAAGGCGGAGAGGCTGAGTTGACCGTTGCTGTTGTCCAGCAGTTCCAGCTCGAGCCCCCCTTCTGAACTGAACCCCCGCACGGAGGGTGCCTCGCTGAGCTGTACCACTGCACCGGTGATGCGGCGGCGCAACTCGCCCTTGAGTCGCTCTCCCACGGCCCGTGTAGCTGCCTCGGGGCTGCGGCGCTGCTCGATTGGCGCCAGGCGCAGGTAGAAGATGCCCTTGTTGGGGCTGCTATCGCCAAAGGAGCGCCCCGCATAGAAATTGGCGCGGGTGATCAGGGGTTCTTCAGCCACCACCTGGCGCACCTGCTCCAGCACCCGTTGGGTCTGCTGCAGCCCCAGGCCATCGGCCAAGATCACTACCCCCCGCAGCTGACCGTTGTCTTCCTGGGGGATGAAGGCTTTGGGCAGGGCTTGCAGGGCCAATCCCGTGATCAGTAGGCCGCCCAGTAGCAGGGAAACCACCAGCCGTCGCCGCTCCATAGTCCAGGCCAGCCAGCGCCCGTAGGGCACCTCCAGCCCCTCGAGCCAGCGCCGCGGCGGGTCTATCCATCGCAGCAACCAGGCCGGTTCGCGTTGCTGGGGGTTTAGTAGTCGGCTGCTGGCCACCGGCGTGAAGCTCAGGGCATTGAGGGTGGAGAAGGCGATGGCGCCGCTGATCGTGATTGCGATCGGGGCGTACAGCCGGCCCAAGCTGCCCCCCAGGCCAATCACCGGGATGAACACCACCACCAGGGCTATAGAGGTGGACACCACGGCCCCGCCGAGCTCGGCCATGGCTTCGCGGGCGGCCTGCAGGGGTGGCTTGCCAGCCTCCAGGCGGCGGCCAATGTCCTCGCTCACCACGATGGCGTCGTCCACCACCAGCCCAGAGGCCAGCACCAAGCCAAACAGGGTGAGGGTATTTAGCGATTGGCCGGCAAGCTTCAGCACGCTCAACGAGCCGATCAAGGCCACTGGCACTGCGGCAGCGGTGATCAGAGCCAGGCGGCTGTTGCCAAGGCCAAAAAGAAGCACCAAGAACACCAGCAACACCGCATCGCGCAGGCTGTCGAGGGTGCCCTGGATGCTGCCGCGCACAAAGTCGGCCTCATCAACAATCAGCTGCTGATCGACCCCCGGCGGAAATTGGGGTGCGAGCTCATCTAGGGCTGCATTCACCGCTTTACTCACGGTGATGGCGTTGCTGCCGTCGCGCTGGTAGATCACTACGGCTACCGCTGGCCTGCCCTGCAGGTTGGTGGCGATCGTGTCGTAGCTCTCGCTGCCCAGGCTCACCCGGCCCACATCCCTCAGCAGGGTGACGCCGCCATTAGCGCTGCGGGCCACCACCAGCTGTTCAAATTCCGCTGGACTGCGCAGGCGCCCTTCCATGCGCAGCGGCAGGGTGAGCTCCTGGCCGCTGGGGCTGGGGGCTTCGCCCGTTTGGCCCAAGGCAGCCAGCACGTTTTGCTGCTGCAGGGCCGCACGCACATCGGTAATTGTGAGGCCTCGCTCCTCGAGTTGGGCCGGGTTTAGCCAGAGCCTGAAGGCCAGGCTGTTGCCACCTGAAAGGGTGACGTTGCCCACTCCAGGCACCCGCTGCAGCCTCTCTTTCACCACCTGATCGAGCCAACCGCTCAAAAAGGTTTCGCCATAGAGCTTGGGATCAGCACTGAAGCTCAGCACCATCAGCAGGTCGTCGGAGCTGCGCCGCACCTGCACCCCGAAGCGCGCCACCGGTGCCGGCAGCTGGCGGGTTATCACCGCCACTTCGTTCTGGGTGTTGATCTGGTTGAGCTCGGGGTCGCCGCCCTCGAATCCCAGGGTGATGGAGCTGCCGTTGGCTGAGCTGGTGGAGCGGATGCTGTCTAGCCGCTCGAGGCCGTTTAGCTGTTGTTCCAGCAGGGCGGTGACCCCCTGCTCCACCACCTCTGGGCCGGCGCCTGGGTAGGTGGCCCGCACCGTGACTCGGCCGGGAGCAATCGGTGGCAGGTTTTCCACCTGCAGCAGCGGTAAACACACCAGCCCTATCAACAGAACCAGCAGGCTCACCACCAGGGTGAGCACGGGCCGGCGCAGAAAGGGATCTGAGATCGATTTCATGGGAGCCTTTGCGTTGCGCTGCTCGGGCCGGGATGAATGATCAGCCGAGATCGCGCTTCAGCACAACGCATAGATAGTCAGGTGCTTTATAGCGACTAGGCAGGCAGATATGAAGTTGCTCCAAGCGGCTCCAGCAGACGGTGCGTTGAATGGCGGCTACGGTTTTTCCTTCCTTTAGGAGCAGCCTCAGGGCCTTGCAATAAAGCGAATAATTGGCTTCGAGTTCCCCGATGGTGAGTCCCTGACTGCTGCTCATCGCACGGGTGGGCGTCCAAGAGTTGCAAAGACGCACTTATTACCCTACGGCTTCAGGTGGCGCCGAGATCAGGTTGAGCCGCCGGCAGAGCCGCGGCAGGGTGAGGCCTTGGGCTAGCAGGTTGATCAGCACTACAACGAACACGATGCTTTGGGCGTTGTGGGCTAGAGCAACGACGGAGCCTGGGTCGACACCACGTAGGTGACTGATCTGATCGACCGCGTTGTAAGAGAGGGCCAAAGGCACTGCCCCCCTTAGGCCACACCAAGACACCAACACGCTGTCCTTCCAGCGGAAGGGGGAGAGGGGTTGGAACACCAAAACGCTTATTGGTCGCACCACCAGCATCAACACCGCGGCGGTTATCAAGCCAACAGGCAGGGCGGGAAGCAGGCTGCTTGGATTCACTAGTAGACCAAATATTAAAAAGATACAAATCTCGGCCATGGTATTGAAGGGCAGCAGCACCTCCTGAATCGATTCATGGTTGATATCGGCTTGGCGGTAGATCATGTTGGTCATCATCACTCCAGTGATGTACACCGAAATCAATCCGGATCCGCCTAGAAAGTAGCTGCAGCCATAGTCCACAAAGGCAATAGACATGGCCACAATCAGTAGCTGGGATCTGTCGTGGGCCAGCTCATTGATCACGAATTTGGCCACATAGCCAAACAGTGCCCCTATGACTAGGCCGCCGCCTACCTGTTGCACGAAGCTGCGCAGGCCGTTGAGCATCACCCCAACAGGTGCTGCTTGCTCGAGGCTGGCGCCGGCGCTGGAGGTGCTGAACAGCCCCACGATCAAGCCGAATAGCAGCAGGGCCGTTGGGTCATTGACCGAGGATTCGAATTCGAGCAGGTGCTTGAGCCGTTCTGGCACCAGGTGCCGCACCGAACTCAGCACGTTGATGGTGGCTCCGGCATCGGTGGAGCCCAGGCAGGCGGCAATCAGCAGGGCAGCCCCCAGGGGCATGGCGTCGCTGAGTCCTGGCGCTAGTTGGTTTCCACCAGCGGAAGAAAGCAGCCAGATCAGGGCGGCCAGCAGACCCGTGGCAATCGCCACCCCCCCTACCGCCAGGGCCAGGCCATATTCCAAAAAGCCTCGAATGGTTTTGATATCCGTTTTCAGCCCCGCATAAAAAAGCAGCAGGGCTAGCGCGAATACATGAAGGCTTTCGGCCTGTTCATGGGTGACGTTGAGGCTTTGGATGTTGATCGCTAGGCCCAGCAGCAGCACCCCGAGAATCGCCGGGATCCCGATCTGGACCGAGAACCGGCTGATCGCCAACGTGCCTATAAACAGCAGGCCGATGAACAGCAGCTGGCCCTCCAAGGGCACCCCATTAAGACCTGGTGCCTGAGCAAAGAGGGGTGCCTGGGCAAAGAAGTGTGCGATCACGACCGGACTGAGTCGTCGTGACTCGATCCGAGGCTCGCGGCCTGGGCTTCGCTGAGGCGGCCGGCCCCCTGCAGCACAGCGGTGATCTGGGCGATGTCCAGTACTGAATGGCAGCTGTAGCCCGCCGCCGCCAGCCGCTCCCGGGCGCGGCGGTCATGGTCGCCGCCATGGTCGATGAACACCACCACGTCCTGCACCGTCAGGCCCGAGCTCTCCAGCTTGCCGATGCCCTCCAGGACGCTGCCGCCTGTGATCAAGATGTCGTCTACCACCACCACTCGGTCGCCCTCCTCAAAGTCGCCCTCGATCAGGCGCCGGGCGCCATGGGCCTTCACCTCCTTGCGGGGATAGATCAGCGGCTTGTGCAGTTGCAGTGAAAGCCCAGTGGCGGTGGGCAGGGAGCCGTAGGGGATGCCGGCGATGCGGTCAAATTCGAGGCCCTGCAGCTTGCCGGCATAGGCGTGGAGCACTCGGTGGAACAGGTTTGGGTCGGAGATGATCTGGCGCAGATCGACGTAGTAGTTGAAGACCGCACCCGAGGCTTGTACGTAATCGCCGAATAGCAGGCAGCCGATGTCGAACAGATCAACAATCAGGCTCTCGAGCGGGTCGGCGCTTGGTTGCTGCTCAGGTAGCCAGAGGGCACAGGTATCTGGGTTGCCCTTGTCGTGATTTTCCAGCCACTGTTGCCGCTTGGCCGTGATCTGCTGTTTGAGCGCCTCGGCTCGACTGGCCATGTCGTCCTCTACCAGCAGGTTTTGAGGTAGGGGCAGCAGCAGCCCATCGGCGGCGGCCCCCAGGCCGGCCTGCAGCATGGCGTCGAGCTTTTCCTCTTCCCCCCAGAGGCTGCGCAGGATCAAGAAGCGCTCCGGTGCTGCGGCCCGCACCCGCGCCAGGATTTGCGGATCACTGGTTCCCACCTCCAGCAACAGCTGGTCGGGGGTGGCCCACAGCTGGGTCTCGCGCACAATCTGCAGGTATAGGGGTGTCTCCTCATTTGGGTAGTGCTGGATCTGGCGCGCCGCCTGGTTTGAGCTGTGGCAGGTCATCACCACGGCCTTGTCTGGATAGAGCAGGAAGGGGGCTGCGATGTCCTGGCCAGCCAAGGGGGAGAGGGTCACCGCATCGGCGCCCAGATCTTTGAACAGGTAGTGGGCCAGGGCCGAGGAGGAGTTGAGATCGCCGTGTTTGGCGTCGATGATCAGGGGGAGATCGCGGGGCACCAGGTCGCGCACCTCCAGCAGCAGCTCCAGTCCCACCGGCCCAAGGGCCTGATAAAAACCAAGGCTGGGCTTGTAGGCGCACACATGGGGCGCTGTGGCCTCGATCACCGCCTTGATCCAGTGGCGGGCCTGGCTGAGGAAGGAGCGGCCCGCCAGGCCCCGCCGCGCTGCCCAGCTCTGCAGCATCTCCGGGTTGGGATCAAGCCCGGTCACCAGCAGCGACTGGCGGTCGGCGATGGCGTCGGTGAGTTTGACGAAGAAGCCCATCGCCCGCAGGCTGTTAGGGCTCGTTGTTAAGCCAGCCGTTGGCCTGTCCGCCGGCTGGTGACACAGCTCTTTGCAATCAGCCGCACCATCAACCCTTCCTCATCGGCGGCCACCCGCAGCCAGCGCAGCCCCGGCAACCAGGCCAGGGCCTGCTCCAGTTCCGTGGCGAGGGCGTCGTCGTGTTCGCCGATGCCGCCGCTGAGAGCGATGGCCTCCACTCCACCCAGGCTGGCTGCCATGGCCCCAATCCCTTGCAGTAGCCGGTGGCGGAACACCGCGATTGCCAGCTGGGCGCCGCGGTGCCCCCGCCAGCCTGGAGGCGCAGCTCCCGCATGTCTCCGCTGAGCTCGGACAGCCCCAGCAGGCCGCTCTGGCGGTTAAGGCCCGTATCCAGTTCGGAGACGCCAATTCCCTGGCGCATTAGGTGCAGCAGCAGCCCTGGATCGACGCTGCCGCTGCGGCTGGCCCTGGGGATCGATTTCGATCGCGCAGAGGGAGCAGCCGGCGCCGAGCTGGCAGCTGATCAGGCGGCGGATGTCTGGATCTCGGGCCGCGACCGTTTCGCCCACGTGCTGGTGGTTGAGGCCGTGGAAGCCAAAGCGGCGCAGGCCCTGCTGGCGCCAGGTTGCCGGGATGGCGTAGGTGGAGGCGGCTTCGCTGAGACTGGCGTGGAAGGCGGTGTCGAAGCAGGCCCATTGCTGGATGGCGCTGCCCTCCAGATGACCCTGCAGCTGGTCTTGCAGCCAGTTGATGGCCTCCAGCGCTGGGCCGTTGTGCAGTGGGGCCAGGGGCACCAGGTTTGCTAGCTCCGCCAGCACCTGCGGGCTTAGCAGGGTGGGAGCGCTGAAGTGGGCACCACCGTGCACGATCCGGTGAATTACAAGCTGGGGTAGGGGCTCAAGGGCAGCGAGCAGGGGGGAGAGCCACTGCTCCAGCAGTTCAACCAGTTGCTGGCTGCCCGAATCGGCCTGGGAAAGCCCCCAGCTGCGCTGCTCTTGCCAGAGCCGTCGGCCGCTCGAATCGCAGAGGGCCAGCTTGACGCTGGAGCTGCCCGTGTTCACCACCAGGGCGTGGGTCATGCGATCGGGTGCAGGCCTGTATTGGCCATAGCGTTGCAAATGTTGCCTTAACACTGCCGGCAGCTGCTCGGCCTTCAGTTCTTCCTGGGCACCATCTTCGGCGCCAACAAAGCCTCTCTAAAGCCGGATTCTCAGTGCAGCAACAATCGCCAGGGTAGGGTTTCGCCGGCATGGAAGGGCACCAGTTCGACAGCGGTGCCGGCCGCATCATTGAGGTGGAGGCGGCTGGGCACCTCCAACGGCTGCCGCTCCAGGGTGACCTTGGCCTCGTTGAGCGGTAGCCCGTAAAACCGTGGCCCAAACTCTGAGGCGAAGGCTTCGAGCCTCTCCAGGGCGTTCTCCTGCTCAAACACCGCCGCGTAGCTTTCAAGCGCAAATGGGGCATTGAAAATGCCAGCGCAGCCGCAGGCCGCTTCCTTAGCTGTGCGGGCGTGGGGTGCGGAATCGGTGCCCAGGAAAAACTTCGGGTTGCCGGAGGTGGCGGCGCCCCGCAGGGCGATGCGGTGCAGTTCCCGCTTGGCCACCGGCAGGCAGTAGAAGTCGGGCCGCAGGCCGCCGGCAAACATGGCGTTGCGGTTGATGTGCAGGTGGTGGGGCGTGATCGTGGCCGCCAGGTTGGCCGGGCCGCTGCGCACAAAATCAACCGCATCACTGGTGGTGATGTGCTCGAGTACCACTTTCAGGCCGGGGTGGCGCCGCAGTAGGGGCTCTAGGTGGCGCTCGATGAATACCGCCTCCCGATCAAAAATGTCGATATCGGCGCTAGTGACTTCGCCGTGGATCAGCAGGGGCATGCCGATGCGCTCAAGGGCGTCGAGCACGGGCGTTATCGCCTCGATTGAGCTGACCCCGGCGGCGGAATTGGTGGTGGCATTTGCCGGGTAGAGCTTGCAGGCCACCCAGGCCCCAGCGTTGAAGCCCCGTTCGATCTCGCCGGGATCGATGGCATCGGTGAGGTAGGCCGTCAACAGTGGTTCGAAGCGACTGCCGTCGGGCAAGGCTTCGCGGATGCGGCGGCGATAGGCCTCGGCTGCCGCCGCCGTGGTTACCGGCGGGTTCAGATTTGGCATCACGATCGCCCGGGCGAACTGGCGGGCCGTAGCCAGGGCGACGGCCTGGAGCATGGAGCCATCGCGCAGATGCACATGCCAGTCATCGGGTTGACGCAGGCTCAGCTGCTGGCTTGGCATGGCATGGCGCGGGATCGGGATCGGTTGGGGGCGGAACTGGTAAGGATTCGTGTCTTCACGGCATTGTTGCCGCGGGCACACAGTCCTCTGTTTAGCGTTGTATTTAGCTCGTCGGCGGGCTTCCTTCCGAACTTTCCCAGCATGACCGTTGCCCCCAAACCCACGATCGGAGCATTGGAAGCTGGTTACTCCGGCTGCTGCAAGGCCCTGCGGCTACTGATCCGGGAAGGGCGCAGCTTGGAGGCGATCAAGCGCACCGTGGCCTGGGACCGACTCAGCCTGCTCCACTCCTGCCTACCCACCCGCTACAAGGCACCCGACTATCTCTACGCCCTACTCAAACGGGAGGTGACCGAAGCGGTGTGAATCCTTAGCAGTGTGAATCTTTCGGGCTTGTCCATTTGACGCTTCCCGTCTAAAGCGGGAGGAATGGCATCCAGCCGCTGCTCCACCAGCGGCCCTTTTTATGGCCCATCATCAAATTTTGATTGTCGGCGGCGGCGCCGCCGGCATCACCGCCGCCGCCCAGCTGAAACGGGCCCGTCCGGCCCTTGCGGTGACGATTCTCGAGCCCTCCAGCGATCACTACTACCAACCGGGCTGGACCCTGGTGGGTGCAGGTGTGTTCAGCCTTGAGGAGACTCGCCGCGCTGAAGCCGATCTCATCCCAGCGGGGGTGACCTGGATCCGCGATGCGGTGGCTGGTTTTGATCCGGATCGCAACCTGGTGAGCACGGCCAGCGGCCAGAGCCTCAGCTACGACGTGCTGGTGGTGGCCACCGGCCTGCAGCTCTGCTGGGACAAGATCAAGGGTCTGCCCGAGGCCCTTGGCCAGGGCGGGGTGTGCAGCAACTACAGCCAGCACCACGCCACCTACACCTGGGACACGCTCCAGGCCTTCAAGGGCGGCCAGGGGGCGGCTGGCAATGCCGTGTTTACTTGTGCGCCGATGCCGATCAAGTGTCCGGGGGCGCCCCAGAAGATCGCCTATCTGGCTGCCGATGTTGTTGCCAAGAAGCGACTGGCGGCAAAGGTGATCTATGCCACCGCCACCCCTGGCATCTTCGGGGTGCCCGTATATGCCGCACCGCTGCGGGAGGTGGTGAAGCGCAAGGGTATTGATGCCCGCTACAACCACGTGCTTACGGAGGTACGTCCCCAGAGCCGGGAGGCGGTGTTCAAGGTGAGTGAGGGCGAAACCAGCCGCGAAGAAGTGATCGGTTACGGGATGCTGCACGTGACGCCGCCGATGGCTGCCCCCCAGGTGGTGGCCGATAGCCCGCTGGCAGCGGCGAGCGGCTTCGTCGAGGTCGACAAGTTCAGCCTGCAGCACACCCGCTACGCCAATGTGTTTTCGCTCGGCGATGTCAGTGGCATGCCGAACTCCAAGACGGCCGCGGCGGTGCGCGGCCAGGCGCCGGTGCTGGTGGCCAACCTGCTGGCCCTGCTCGATGGCCAGCCTTTAGCGGCGGCCTACGACGGCTACAGCTGCTGCCCCCTGATCACGGGCTATGGCAAGGCGATCATGGCTGAGTTCAACTATGAGCAGCAGCCGGTCCCCTCCTTCCCGCTCGACCCCACTAAGGAGCGCTGGAGCATGTGGTGGATCAAGCGCAAGCTTTTGCCTGGGCTCTATTGGAATCGCATGCTCACCGGTGCCCAGCACGAGCGGCGTTTTATCCCAGGACTGAAGGGCTAGCCGTGTAAGCGCCGCCCTTCACGCAACATCTCTGAGGGACGAATGCCGTAGGTGTTGTGGAAGTCGCGGCTGAAGGCGGAGAGGTTGCTAAAGCCCAGTTTTGAGGAGATGCCGGCAACGCTGTCGCTCGGCGAGGGGTTGAGCAGGTGCTGCCGGGCCAGGGCAAGGCGCTGGCGGCGGACCCATTGGATTGGTCCGCAACCGAAGCGTTGGCTGAAGGCGAGCTGCAGGTTGCGCCTCGAATAGCCGCTGCGCTGCTCCAGCTGCGTGAGGTTGATTGGTGATTGCAGATTGGCCCCAATCCACTCCAGCAATTCTTCGAAGATCAGTTCCCTGGAGAGCCCCTCGCCATGCCCGCTACCCCGCTGCTCTAGTTGGGGGCAGAGGGCTAGGGCCAGGATGCGATAAATGAGGTCGTCGAGCTGCAGCACCTCCAGATCGCCACGGACTTGCAGCTCCGGCGCATCCAGCAGGGCAAAGGCCCGGCGCAGGGTGATCAGCAATTTGGCCTGCCGCTCCTCGGTCATTGAGAGCACCTGGGGACGCTGCAGATTGGGGGCAAAGCGTCGACCGGAGAGGCCCATGCCGCCGATGGCTGCGGCCGTGTTCTGCAATCGCTGTAGATCTACATGAAGCACCAGCCCGTTGTAGTGGCCAGTGGTGTAGTTGTAAGAGAAGCCCGGGTTGAAATAGAGGGGTGCTTCAGCGTGAATGTGGAAAGTGTTCCCATCCACTTGGTAGGAAGACTCCCCCTGATAGCAGATGTTGATTGCGCCTACACCGGGGTTATCACCGATGCAGCCATGGATAGGGCTTGTATATCCAGAGGTGAGGGTGAGGTCTCCCGCTATGGCTGTGCTGGCCCGGTGCCGAAACGGGTTGAGCAAGGG
>NZ_JAGQCR010000034.1:0-18700 GCF_024346295.1 Cyanobium sp. BA20m-14 | reverse complement strand
CGGACAAGGGGAATAGGGCTTCGTGCAGCAAAGTTCAGGATGAAGCGGAGCAGCGGCGGCGGGCCCTAGGTAGTTCTCTGCCTATGGTCCTGGTCTAGAGCCGGCTGCTTTAGCTGGTTGCTTTAGCTGGTTGATTCAAAAGGTGGCCCGCTCCATCGAAGGGGCGCTGGCACTGGCCCCGAGGCTGGCTAGCCAGGCGCGCAGATCTTCGCCGTGGTGTTGTTCGTCTGACCAAAGGGCCTCAAAGAAGGCCTGGTTGTCGGAGTCGCCCACCAGCATGCAGAAGCGCAAGGCCTCTGCGTAGTGATTGATCAGGGCGGCTTCCAGGTTGAGGTTGAGCCTCAGCAAGCCAACCAGGTCGGGGGCCTGACTGACGGGACTCAGCTGGGAAGCGGCCGGCACCACCCCCAGGGCCAGCATGCGCTGGATGATCCGCTCCGCATGCTGCATTTCCTCCACGGTTTCGCGGCGAAAGCGCTCTGCTGCCTCTGGATCGCCCCAAAGCTCCACAAGGGAGCCCTGGGTCATGTACTGCTGCACAGCCGAGAGTTCAAGGCTCAGGGCGCGACCGAGATAACCCAGGACGCGCGGATGAACGGCGCCCATGGGAATCAAAGACGGCGGGTGGCTTCAGTGGCGATCAGGGCGGGCTCCACTTCACTGTGGGGGCGGGCAATGATGTGGGCGGCGACCAGGCCGTCGCCCACGCGCTCGCAGGCATCGGCGCCGGCCCTGACGGCTGCGTTGACAGCACCGGTTTCACCCCGGACCATCACGGTGACATAGCCGCCGCCCACAAATTCGCGGGCGATCAGGGTGACTTCCGCAGCCTTGGTCATGGCGTCGGCGGCCTCAATGGCAGGCACCAGGCCACGGGTTTCAATCATGCCGAGGGCAATGCCCTGAATGGAAGGAGCCATGGCTTTGTTGCTCGAAGGGGTGGATGGACGATTGGTACCGGCGCCGCCACCGGTACGGGAACGGGAACCGGCGGCGGCGGTGCGGGGCTTGCTAGCCGCCGGTTTCGCTGCGGCCAGGGCCTTGGGGGGCCCCGCCTCAGCAGCTGAACTGGCCGCCCCAGGTGCCGCTGCCGCTGCCACTGCCGCCGCCGCGGGGGCGGGGTTGGCGGCGGCAGCGGGATCGCTTTGGGGGGTGGGGGTGGCCATGGCTCAGGGGTAGGGGGCTGGTGGGAAGGCAGGTCGAACGGACAGCGAACTATCCGGGCGACCTAGCCGTCTGGCTCCCAGAAATCGATGATTCCGCCGATCGTCAGATCGGTCTGCACCTCGGGATTGCCGCAGGCAAAGCGGGCCGCCGAGCCGCTGGCAGTGAAGACCCAGTTGCCGGGGGAAGCCCCCACCGGATCAACGGCGACGCTGAGCTTGCCCTTGTTGTTGCGCAGGATGCGCAGATTGGAATGGTTAAGGCCAGCCACCCGTTGGCTGCACACTAGTGAACCGGTGACCTGCATGATTTCCATCAGGGAACCCCTCCCGCAGGAGCTGGGGCTTTGCCGGCATCCGGATCCCAGTGGTCAATAATGCCAACGATAGTGAGGTCGCTGGGATAGGACTTACTGCCGGCAGCTTCCCGGGCAGCGGAACTGCCAACGCAGATCACCCAGTCGCCAGGAATGCAGCCGACCGCAGCGACGGCGACCTTCTGGCTGCTGCCATCGAGAACAACCTGTAGGTGCTTGTGCTCGAAATCGGGGATGCGGTTGGTAGAGACCAGGGGTTTGACCACCTTGCAGATCAACATTTCAGTGTCCTCCTGCGCTCGCGAACGTAATGGTGGAACCTACCGCCTCTGCAGGGGTATGGCGGTCCTGCTCGCGAATTGTTAGGAGTGCGTGCAGCAATCCCTGGCTGAATAGGTCGGCATAGCGGCTTTCAATGGCGGCCTGCACCCGCTGGCAGCGGCGGATGGCGCGGTCGCGGGCCCCGGGCACTTGACCGTTGTAATCAAAACGCACCACAACCGGCACTGGCAGGCCGCGGGAAACGTTGAGACCCTTGAAGATCTTGATGCCCACATCTAAATCAGGGGCCCCTTCTTCCACCGTATCCAGGTAGGCGAAATAGGTGAGATTGCGCAAATGGATCTCCTTAAAACCAATCCCCACACCGATAAACCGCTCGGCGTGACCCGCATCTAAGTAACTGCCGCCATGGACTTGGCGCACATAGTCAATCTGGGAGAGGTTGTTCTCCAGTAACCTGGCAACCAGCTTCACCATGCCAGGGTCGGGGCAGCTGGCCGCAGCCTCTTCCACCATCGCCTCAATTAGGGCCCGGCCGCCATCGCTGCTGAGCTTGCAGGTGGCTTCATAGACGGCCTGGGCATCGAGCCAGCGCTCCAGATTGGTGCTGCCATCGAGGCCTGGCACGTGCACGCGGATGGCGTCGGTGTCGGTGTCGATGCCCATCAGCAGCAGATCCACCGAGGCTCCGCAGCAGAAGCTGTTCTCCACCGCCTGCTGAAAATCCTTCAGCCGGGCGAGACCACAGGAGGCCGCCAGGCCATCGTCGCTGCCATGGGCCGCGCAGCCCTCGTGGCTGGGATCCTTAGAGCTGAAGTGGTAGAGCACCACCTTGAGGTAGCGGGTGTCGTCGTGGGCTGGATTGGGCAGCCCCTCGCGGTAGCGACGGTGCTCGGTCTTGACCCACCGGTTCACCGTGTTCTCCACGTCAAACAGGGCTCCGGCATGGGAGCGGCGCCTCACCGAGCTAAAGGGAAGCCTCAGGGCGTAGGCCACCGCATGGGCCAGCCGGCCATCGGAGCAGGGGGTGATGTCGAGCAGATGGAAGCCACAGGAGAGCAGAAAAGCGTTGAAGGCCTCCGCTGCGGTGCTGCCGGGCTTGCCGGCCAGGGGATCCTGCTGAAAGAAGGCCTCGCTGGTCTGCTCGTAGGTTTCGAATACACACCAGGCAAACAGGGTGGCCATGTCGAGCTGACTCACCCAAGCCTTCTCCAGAATCGGCAAGGGCAAGGCAAAGCCAAGCTCCAATAGGGCTAGACGCTGGGCCTGCTCGATGAAATCAGCCTCGTGCTGGAGCGCCGAAAGGCGCTTGAGCAGGGGCACGATGCGATCAAAAGCACCCTTCACCCGCTCGTCGTAGGCCTGCAGGGTCCCATTCGCCTGGCGGTCGGTGAGGGGATGGATCCCTGCTCCGCTGGCGGCGCCACCGAGGGGCCGGCGGCGGGGAGCCGTTGGGGCCATCGGGCGATACGGAGTGGCGGTGGGACGACGGGGCATCAGGGATTCAGCCGCGGGCTCCACCGGAAACCGTGATCAGGGAGCCAGCAGTGGTGCTGCCACTGGAGCCAGTCACCCGGCAGACGGGCTCGGGCTTCTCCTCGTTGCGCTTGGCCTGGAAGCTGGGCATGGCCTGCATCGAACCGGGCCTGGTGGGGTTGCGGCGGCGGGCCGAAACACCTTCGGTGCCCGTGACCCGATCACCCCGGTCCCAGTCATCGCCGGTGATCTTCAGGCCGGCTGAGATACCTTCGCCGGTGACTCGGGAGGTGGGGCGCTCGCCCTGCTCCCCAACTAGTGCTGCTTGAGCGGCGGCTGCTTGAGCGGCGGCTGGTTGCACGAGTGCTGCTGGCTGCAAAAGCGGGCCGCGGGCCTGCTGGCTGCCACGGCGATCGAAGCGGAACTGCTCAGTGCCGGTGACCATGCCACCGGCCAGATCAAAAGGGCCGGTAATCCTGCTCCCTTGCTCGTAACTGGTGCCCGTGACTCCGCCGGTACGTTCTCGAGCCAGGTGGGCTGCCCTCGATGGTGACTGGATGCTGAATTGCTGCCAGGGCTGGCTGCCGCCCAGGGGCTGGGGAAAGTCTGAATCCTGTTCAGCGGCGGCTCCGCAGGCTGCAAGCAGTTGGTCGTTGCCGATGTAAGGCGTGCCGGTCACGGCCTCACAGGCGCCGCGCCCGGCTCCAGTCAAGGCTCCGCCAATGCCGGGCTGAATGCCGCTCATGCGATTGGCGCCCCGCACCGGGGTGCGCTGGCGGATCTCGCCGACGGCCTTGCTGGAGCAGAAATCACCGGCCTGCTCCAGCCCGGCATAGGGGGTACCTGTGACAACCTTGCAGGTACCGGGCTCGTCGCCGGTGACGTTGGAGGAGCGACCCGTGCGGGTGCCGCTCACCACTTGGGCTTTGTTGGTGACACTGAAGCCCACCTTGGCGGCCTCCGGGGCCGGCTTGGTGCCGCAGAATTCAGAAAACTGCTGGCTGCCCACATATTCATCCCCCGTCACCAGGCGGCAGCTGCCGGGTTCGTCCCCGGTTACGTGCTCGCTGCGGCCCACATGGGTGCCGGTGATACCCGTGCCCCGCAGGGTATGGAGGCTGGCCACCTTGGTTGGAGCCCTGCCCCCCACCTGGCTCTGGTCACCACCTACGTACTGGGTGCCGGTGAGCTGCCTGCCCGAGCCAGGCTCATCGCCGGTCACGTTGCTGGAGCGACCAACCATCACGCCGGAAACGGGTTGGCCGCCAAGGGTTTGGCTGCGGCCGACCTTGCGGGGGCTGGGATTGCTCCCCCCGCAGTAGGTAGCCGATTGGTTGGCCGAAACGTATTCCGTACCGGTGATGTTTTTGCAGGTGCCGGGCTCATCGCCGGTGACCTTTTCAGAACGACCCACCTCGTTGCCGGTGACGCGATTGCCATGGGTGGTGGCACTGACCCGCACCTTGGCTGGCTGGGTAGCGACGGGGCCGCTCTGGCAGAAGGCTTGAAACACCTCAGCCCCGAGGTATTCGGTGCCGGTAATGGGGCGGCAGGTCGCCGCCTCGTTACCGGTGGTCTTGGGGGAGCGGTTTGCCTGGGTGCCGGTCACAACCTGGCCACTGCTGGTTTCGCTGACGCCCACTTTCCAATGGGCATCAGCGGCCACGGCCTGCTTGGAACCGTGGCGGTTGGGGCCGGAGGGTCGGGTGCCACCGTTACGACTGGTGCCAGCACTTCCCACCTTGGCCCGCAGCTCCCGCACCTTCTGCGAGAGCTCGCGGGCGCTCATATCAGGGTTGCCCTGACGGGAGAGGGTTGCCGCCGAGGTGCTAGTGGGGGCATTGGCGGATTTACCACGCTTGGAGAGGGCTTCGCGGCGGGCCAGGGCCAGGGCTCGGCTGGGATCACGCTGGGCCGATCGCTTCGGGGTTACCCGCCGATCGTTGCCCTGGCCTGACCGGCTGCTCAGGCTGGAGAGGGCGGGGGATTGGCCAGCCGGACGCTTGGCCCCAGCAGCTGGAGCAACTTGCTGGGGATTGGCCGCGACGGAGGGTTTGGGAGTGGGCTTGGCCAGGTCGGTCTTGGCCAAATCAGTACGGGTGCGATCGCGGGAGGTGTCAGCACGCTTACCGCGCTTGGAGAGGGCCTCCCGACGGGAGAGCACCAGATCACGGCTGGGATTGGCGATTGGCCGGGCCGGGCTGCGCTTGGCAGACGGGGATGGAACGGCCAGGCTGCGGCTCGGTGTGGGCACCGAGGCACTCGCCGCTGCCGCCACAGAGGCTGCCGGCTTGGCCGCCGCAGCTGAGGTGCGCGTGGGGCGCGCGTCCTCGAGCGAACGCACGCGACTGTTACCAGAAGTGAACCGGTTGGCGGCCTTTTTGCCACCGTTGGTGAGGGCCCTGCGGCGCTCCAGAGCTGCTTCCCGGCTGGATGTGCTGGCCATGTCCGCCCGTCGAATGGATGATCAAAAATTGAAAGGTGGGGGGGCCGGCATGGAGCCGATACCCCCCCTCAAGCCGCTAAAAATCAGCGGCCTTCAAAAACCACGAAGCAGGCACCCTGGCTTTGGGTATATGCGTCGTAACCAACCAGACGCACGTGGTGGTCGGGATAAGCACGATGGCAAGCCTCAAGCTCGCTCACAATCACGCCCAGATCCTTCTCGCCAAAGAAGGGCAGTTTCCAGAATGACCAATAGGTGGCCATGGAATTACTGGGATGGACATGCTCAACGAGCGGGCTCCATCCCTGGGCAATGATGTAGGCGATTTGGTCGTAGATCTCGTCCTGGGTGAAAGGCGGCAAGAAGCCGAATGTCTCCAGGGTGGCGACTGTTTGGTAGTCACCCACGGTGCTCTTGAAAGGCATGGGGATCCCTTAGGTGGATGGAAATGGATTGATCAATCGATAGATTGATTGATCAGTTGACGTCGAGTTTGTCGACGGTGTCGAACTCAAACTTGATTTCCTTCCAGGTCTCCAGGGCGATGGCCAGCTCGGGGCTGTGCTTCGCTGCCTCCAGAAGGATGTCGCGACCTTCAATCTCGATCTCGCGACCGGCGTTGCGGGCCTTGACGCAGGCTTCAAGAGCCACCCGGTTGGCGGCCGCACCAGCGGCGGAACCCCAGGGGTGGCCGTGGGTACCACCACCGAACTGCAGCACCGAGTCGTCGCCGAAGATGGCCACTAGGGCGGGCATGTGCCACACGTGGATGCCACCGGAGGCAACGGCGAAGACGCCGCCCATGGAACCCCAGTCTTGGTCGAAGAAGTTGCCGCGGCTGCGGTCTTCGGGGACGAAGGATTCACGCAGTTGGTCGATATAGCCGAGGGTCGACTGGCGGTCGCCCTCCAGCTTGCCAACCACCGTGCCGGTGTGCAGCTGGTCACCACCGGAGAGACGCAGGCACTTGGCCAGCACTCGGAAGTGAATACCGTGCTTGGGATGGCGGTCAATCACAGCGTGCATGGCACGGTGAATGTGCAGCAGCATGCCGTTCTTACGGCACCACTTGGCTAGACCGGTGTTAGCGGTAAAGCCCCCAGTGATGTAGTCGTGCATGATGATGGGCTGGCCCAGTTCCTTAGCGAACTCGGCACGCTCATACATCTCCTCAGGAGTTGCGGCGGTACAGTTGAGGTAGTGACCCTTCTTTTCGCCGGTTTCCTGCTGGGCCAGGTTGGTAGCTTCAGCAACGAACTCGAAACGGTTCTGCCAACGCTGGAATGGTTGGGAGTTGATGTTCTCGTCATCCTTGGTGAAATCGAGACCACCGCGGAGGCACTCATACACAACCCGGCCGTAGTTTTTACCGCTCAGGCCGAGTTTCGGCTTGATGGTGCAACCCAGCAGGGGGCGACCGTACTTATTCATGCGGTCGCGCTCAACCACGATGCCGTTCGGAGGACCCATGCAGGTCTTGATGAACGCCATCGGGAAGCGGATGTCCTCGAGACGCAGATTGCGCAGCGCCTTGAAGCCAAACACGTTGCCAACCAGGGAGGTCAACACGTTGGTGATTGAGCCTTCCTCAAACAAATCGAGGGGATAGGCAATGAAGGCGTAGAAGGCTTCCTTGTCGCCAGGGACGTCTGCGATGCGGTAGCAGCGGCCTTTGTAAAAGTCGAGATCGGTGAGGAGCTCGGACCACACAGTGGACCAGGTGCCGGTAGAGGATTCAGCGGCCACAGCGGCAGCCACTTCTTCCTTGGGAACACCTTCCTGGCCGGTGCACTTGAAGCAGGCCAGCAGGTCGGTGTCTAGGGGGACGTAGTCAGGAGTCCAATACGTGTCGCGGTACTCCTTGACCCCTGCGTCGTACTTCTTGCTCATGGAGTTTCTCCGGTGGGGGCGGGTAAGGGATTGAGATTGATCAGCGCTTCAGACGCTTTCTGGCTCAGTCCTTCTGACCGGCGTAGTTGCCGTTGCCCAGGGCAGGCTCCACTTCGCGGTGGGGCCTAGCGATGATGTGGGCTGCCACGAGGCCGTCGCCGACGCGCTCGCAGGCATCAGCCCCGGCGCGAACAGCTGCGTTAACTGCGCCGGTTTCGCCGCGCACCATGACGGTGACGTAGCCGCCGCCAACGAATTCACGACCGATCAAGCGCACTTCGGCGGCCTTGGTCATGGCGTCAGCCGCCTCGATCGCGGGGACCAGACCCCGGGTTTCAATCATGCCGAGGGCGATGCCCATGGTTTCAGTTGCCATTACCTGCTCCTGGAGGAGGGGGGTGGAATGTTCGCTCGCAACCATGGTCGGCAGGCAAACCCCCCGTCAAGCCATTTACCCCTCTCCTGCCATCACTCTTAGTCCGGCGTCAGATAAGCCAAACTGATCAGTGCAACACAAAACGTTAGGCAATGCTTGCCACTCCAGTGACGGCAGGGGTTCTGCCGCCTCCGCTCAGAGCGCTTCTGCCTCGGCCACGAAGGCCACACCGCCGTAGTAATCAAGCAAAGGCTGGATCCCCTGGCGCAATTTGGGCAGAACTTCCTCCGGGCAAAACACGATCACATGGGCATTGGCCCCCAGGCCGCTGAAGTCCATGGAGTCGGAAACCAAGCCATGGGGCCCCTTGCCAGTGACGTGCTTCAGCACCGAATAGCCCGGCGCTCCGGCCGCATCAATGGCCTTGATCACCGCGTCGAGCTACCTTTCGCTCAGGATCAGATCCACACGTTTCATGGCTCAGCCTGGGGAGGGAAGGAAGGTGTTGACAAGAGTCATGTAGAGCGGAATCCCCACAATGATGTTGAAGGGGAACGTGACCCCAAGCGCCATGGAGATGTAGAGGCTGGGGTTGGCCTCAGGCACGGTCATTCGCATTGCGGCCGGCACGGCGATGTAGGAGGCACTTGCACACAGCACCACAAACAACAGGGCATTGCCAGGCTCCAGCCCCAGTCCCTTGGAGATCAGAACCCCCACCAGGGAGTTGAACAGGGGCATCAGTATGGAGAAGCCGACCAGAAAAGCTCCTGCTTCGCGCAGATCGCGGATGCGCTGGGCCGCCACGATGCCCATGTCCAGCAGGAAAAAGCTCAGGGCTCCGTAGAAGAGTTGCTCACTGAAGGGCAGCATCTTGGCCACGCTGGCGGGGCTGTAGGCCGCAACAAGCAGGCCGATCACCAGGCTGCCCACCAACAAGAGCACTGAGCTGTTGAGGAATGCCTCCCGAAGCAACTCTTGCCAGCGCATCTCCTTGGCATCGGGGCGCCGCTGGGGGGAAGCCAGCTTGACCAGCAACAGGCCCACAATGATCGCGGGAGATTCCATCAGGGCCAGGGCCGCCACCATGAAGCCGTCAAAGGGCAGCTTCTGGGTTTCCAGAAAACCCTCGGCGGTGATGAAGGTCACCGCACTGATGGAGCCGTAGGTGGCCGCAATGGCGGCGGCATTGAAGCCATCGAAGCGCAGCTTCAACAGCAGAAAGCTGTAGACCGGCACCACCAGTGACATCGCCACGGCGGCCGCAATGGTGGGCAGTACCTGGCCCCCCAGACCGCTGTGTTGCAATTCGAGCCCCCCCTTGAAGCCGATCGCCAGCAACAGGTAAAGGGAGAAGAGCTTGGGTAGGGGCGCGGGGATTTCCAGGTCGGAGCCCACCAGCACCGCAATCACACCTAGAAAAAAGAACAGAACCGGAGGGGAGAGCAGGTTCTGCAGGATCAAGCTCGAGTCCATTGGCAAAACTCCGGCTTGATCACCTGAAATGGCGATCAGCTCCAACGCTAATCCCCACCAAACCAGGTGGTCCAAGTGGGCCGCCCCCTGTCAGGGGGCGAACAAAAAGCTGCACTTGCCCAGGGCTTTTAGGCTTATTTACCTAATGTTGCAGGCGGAACCGGCACCCCTGGAGCTCTCCGGGGGGTGGAATGTTCAACCCGGCCGGTTCCCCACTCCTGGAGCGCCCCTGCGTTCTTCTAAGAGGGCTCTGGGCCAGAATGGCGTCTCTCCTGGGGACCCTGGATGCCAGCTTTGGTGATCGCCAGCGGCAACCCCCACAAGGTGGCCGAAATCGGCGCCATGCTCGAGCTTGTTGAGCTGGAAGTTGTGCCCCAGCCAGCGGGGCTGGACATTGAGGAAACGGGCTCCACCTACCTCGACAACGCGAGGATCAAGGCCCAGGCAGTGGCCAGACTCACCGGCCAGTGGGCCCTGGCGGACGACTCCGGCATCGAGGTGGATGCCCTGGGCGGCGCACCTGGAATTTTTTCGGCCCGCTACGCCCCCACCGACCACGAACGCATCCATCGCCTGTTGCACGAACTGGGCGACTCCCTCTACCGGGGGGCCAGTTTCCGCAGTGCGATGGTGCTGGCCGATCCCTCCGGAGCCAGCCGCGCCGAGGCAGAGGGCATCTGCAGGGGCTCAATCCTGCGCCAGCCCCAGGGGCATGGCAGTGGCTACGACAGCCTGCTCTACGTGCGCGAGGCCGGCAGTTCCTATGCCCAGATGGGCCCCCACCTGAGAAGCAAATTCGGCAGCCGCGGCAAGGCTGCGAGGCTGCTCGCCCCGGCGCTGCGGCGGCTCCTGGGGATTCGAGGCTGAGCTGGATAGCTCAGCGGGAGTTGTTGTTGATGTGGTTGATGGCCCGCATCGCCGCGGCGGCGGCCTCCTCCACATCGCCTTCGCGGCCCGCCAGGGTGAGGCGGCCAAAGGCGCCCACGGCCTTGACATCGACCACCGTGATGTTGGAGCCCTTTTCGGCCTCATTGGCGGCGATCAGCACGTAGCCGGCGGGCTCGGTTTCCAGGATGAACATGCTCATGCCGGCCTGGATCATCGAGCCGCGGCGGTTCTGACGGTTGATCAACACCGCATGGTCGGGGGTAATGGCACGGATGATCTCGGTCCAGCTCACCTCGCAACGGCTGCGCTGCTCCACCCGGCTGCCGATCGCCTCGAGCACCACATCGCCCGAGTGGAGCACATTGCTCTGGTCACGGTGATAGAGGGCCAGCGAGCCGAAGGCCCGCTCCACGATCATCTGGCCGAGGCGCACGGTGCTCGCCTTGAGGGCGATGTCGGTGACCCGGTGCACCGCCATGCCGGGCGACACTTCGAGCCAGAGACAGGCGTCGCCGGGGATCGGCAGGAAGCCCTGGCTCACGGTGCCCATGTAGGCGGCCAGCTGGGGCTGGAGTGAATCCAGAAAGACGTAGGTGCGCAGCTCGATCGACTGCACCTGGCTCGACTGGCGGGCCAGGCGGGAGCCTTCGCTGTCGGTGGTGATCACGCAGCTGGCGCCGGAGCTGCCGCTATCCACCTGGGTGCCGGTGACCAAGGATCCAGAACGGGGGCCCGCAGGTAACGAACCCCTGCCCGTGCCCGTTACAGATGCCGACGCTCCTTCCCGTCTCCGGCGCAGGGCCAATTCTTCTCGAGATGGCTGGCGAGCGGGCAAGGGTCCTTCGGGCAGCTTGCCCTTTCAGCTGGGCAGCCGCGCCGGGATCTTAACCCTGGGGCCGGTTGCACCCTTGCCCATCGTTGCAGAGCCGGTAGGGTCCGGCCAACGTTGATGGGACGTTCATGACCAGCCGACAGCCAGCCGCCAGCACCGCCGCTGCCACAACCAGCCCGGCCCCGCTCCCAGAGTGGATGGCCGAAGCCGCGGCCCAGGGGGTGAAACCGGAGCAGGCCCTGGCCTTTATCGGCCTGGGCTTGATGCAGAAAATGGCCGGATCCGGCAACGACCTGCCCTGGATCTGGGCAGACTCTGATGACGGGGGCCGGGCCGATCTGGCAGCCCTGCGTCAGCGCCTCGAACTCACCCAGCTGGCACTCCAGACCGGTGCTCCCCTGACCACGGCCGAGGTCAGCCAGTTGCTAGGCGTACGCCCTACCAGTGAGAGCGTGGAACGGGCTGGAATCAGGGCTCGCCGACTCAGCCGCAATGTCTGGAAGCTGGCTAGGGCCGAAGGGGCCGATTCCCGCAGTGACGATGCCTTCCGGCGCCGTTTCTGAGCTCCACCAGGCCCTGGGGCAGCAGCGTCAAGCCAGCCCGACCAACTTCATGGATTCCTCCCACATGGCCTGGGCCGTACCCGGATTGCTGGCCTTATCGGAGAGCTCCTGGCTGAACTGCCTCCCCCCCTGCTTCTGACGGTTACCCCAGCTCCAGTGCACGCCGGAAGAACTGAAGGCTGGATCGGCTACCACCTGGGCCACCCTTTCGCCGGCCTGGGCCTGGCTCACATAGCCGCCGGTGATGTTTTTCTGGAACCAGGGGAAAATCCTCTGGAAGGCCAGGGGGGCATGGCGGAAGAGGGGGGAGTCGGCCACACAGCCCGGATACAGCGAATTGAAAACGATGCCGGTGCTGCCATGCAGGCGGCGATGCAGCTCCTGGGTGGTGATCATGTTGCAGAGCTTGCTGTCCTTGTAGGCCTTGCCGGGCTTGAAGGGCTTGCCGTTGGCCATGGCGATCGGGGCCTGGAAGCCGGCTTTGAAGCCGGCAAGGTCGCCCAGATCGGCGGGAGCCGGGATCGGGATCTTGCCGCCTAGCTCCTTGGAATTGGCCGTCACCGTGCCCAGGATCACCACCCGGCGGGAGGGGTGGCTGGAGCGCTCCAGATCCGGCAGGAGGAGGTGGATCAGCAGGAATTGGCCCAGATGGTTGGTGGCCATCGAGATCTCGTAGCCCTGGGGGGAGCGCTCCGGCTGCTCCAGCCTGGGCTTGTAGACGGCCGCATTGATCACAAGCGCATCGAGGGGGCGTCCCAGGGAAGCCACCAGGGTTTCCGCCCCAGCACGCACACTGTCCAGATCGGCCAGATCAAATCTCAGATGGCTGAGCTGGGCCGAGGGGATAGCCAGACTGTCGGCGGCAGCTGCCGCCCTGACCGGATCTCGGTTGGCGGTCACCACCTGCCAGCCCAGATCGGCCAGGGCCTTAGTCGCATGGAGGCCGACTCCAGAGGTGGTGCCGGTGATCAGAACCGTTCCGGCGCCAACTGCTTCAGCCATCAAACCCGGTGACAAAACGGGTTCCAACCTAGGGGCTGGGGCGGGCCTGCTCAGGGTTGTTCCACACCACACGGAGCCGGTTCGGGGCGATCCACTGGCTCTGTTCCCGGATCAGGCGCTGCTCCCCCTCCAACATGAACAGCTGGTCAAAGCGTTCCCTTGCCTTCAGCAGCTTGGTCTGCTCGAGTTCGAGCACGGCGGCGAGCTCTCCCTGGCGCTCCATCCGCTCCTGGTAAGCCGAGGTAAGGCGCGCCAGGCTGATGCCGGCCACAACCACCAGGCCCAGCTTCACGGCCAGGGCAATGAGGCTGCAGAGCAGTTCTTGGCGCTCCAGTGAGAGGCCGTGGAGGGCGGCAGTTTCCCCCCCTGAAACAACCTTCACAGCAGGTTGCTGTTCACGCCTGGATGCTGGCGCAGGCCTGGAGGTGGGCGCAGGCCTGGACACTTGCCGCATGCCGAGAAAAGCAATCCTTTAGGAACACAATTCTTGTAGCGGCAATGGCTCCTCTTGGCAATGGCTCCCCGTGGATATGGCTCCGAGGGAGCTCAGGCCTTGTAGAGCGAGAAGCAGAGACGCACGGCCAGCACCCCCGCATGGGCTGCCACCACCAGGGCAATCAGCACTTCGGCCAGGCTGAGGGTGGAAACCATGATGGCTGGAATCAACGGGATGTCCCATTCTTTGCCCATCGGTGGCTACGGTCCAGCTGCGCCCGCCCTGCTGTCACAGCTCTTGATGGCTCCGACCTGCTAATGCCCGTGGAGATCTCCGAGCAACAGATCCGCACCCTCGATCTCGCCCCGCTTCAACCCTGGGCAAGCCTCGACCCGGCAGCCCTGGTGCAACGGGCCGGATCCCTCGAACTCAACTTCGATTGGCCCCAGGCCGCAGACGATCCCCGCGAACTCTCTGAGATCGCCGAACTGCGGCTCTGGTCCCTGCGGGCCGATGCGGAATATCCCTGGTTGCCCCTGGTGCTGGAGCGCGGCAGTGGCCAGCTCACCCGGCATGGGGCCATGCTGCTGCCCCACCAGTTCAGTCGCACCGAGGGGATCCGCTTTGCCCCCGAGGCCCTTGAGCTGTGGATGACCCATCGCCTGTTCGGCCTCGATGCCTGGGCCCGATCCCACAACCTGGGCATCCGCCAGGGGCTCACCCAGATGGCTGCGGTGCTGGGATTCGAGCTCGATGCCCAGTTCTGGGTTGGCTTACCGCCGGTCTGAGCTCTGGCAATCTCCCATGGGTCTGGGCCCAGGATCAGCCAGTCGGCCCAAGCAACAGCTGCAGGGAGCGGCTTCCGCTCAGGAGCCCTAGGACCATCGTGAAGGCCCGCAACATCCAGACCAGGTAGACCCCACTGACCCGATCCAAGCGGGCGGCGGACCAGCTGGCGGCCAGGGCGGCCGTGGCCCCCAGGGCAAGGCCGACGGGCAGAAGGGCCCGGCCGTCCCTGAGGAAAGTGGTTGAGGCAACCGTGGCGGAAACCAGCACAGCCAGGCCGCTGAAGCGAATGGCCAGGTGGATGGGCACCCGCAGAAACCTCACCATCAGGGGCACCATCACCAGGCCGCCGCCGATGCCGAGCATGCCCGTAGCCAATCCCGCCATCCATCCCACGGCGGAAAGGCCCGGCAGGTTGGGAGGGGATTCGACCCCATCCTCGGGGAGGCCATGGGGCTTGATGGTGACTGTCAGTACGGCGTACATCAGCGCCTGCAGGGCCAACAGCTGCCAGCCCTGGACCCCAAGGCTCACCCGGCTGAACAGGCCCGCACCGAGGCCGGCCCCAATGGCAATCGCCAGGGCGGAGCGCCAGGGAAGGCTGCGGTTGGCCAGGTGCGTCCAGGTGGACCCGAGAGTGGTGGGCACGATCGCCAGGGTGCTGGTGGCGAGTGCCTGATGCGGTTCCAGCCCCGCCAGCAAGAGCATGGGGGCGAACACAAGCCCCCCGCCAATACCCAGCAGACCAGACAGCAGCCCAGCCAGCAACCCCAGGGGGAGATAGGGCAACAGGCTCCACAACATCCTGGCAATCTGGGGTGATGGCGGCTCCTTCAGCATCCCCCATGCCGCCCCTGAGGCTGCTGCCCAGCACCTGCCGGAGCGGGGCCTGGCAGATGGCCACCGACGCCTGGTTGCTGGAGCAAGCTGCGCCCAGCTTTCGCCTCTACAGCTGGCAGCGCCCAACCCTCTCGCTGGGATTTCACCAGGGCAAGGTGGAAGCCCACTGGAGCGAACTGGCCAGCGCCGGGGTGATCGATCTGGTGCGCCGGCCCAGCGGCGGCAGGGCAGTCCTCCATGCCGGCGAGATCACCTATGGCCTGGTCTGGCCCGGGGCGCCGCTGGGGCGCAAGCGGGCCTACGGCCTGGCCTGCCGCTGGCTGCTGGAGGCCTTTGCCCAGCTGGGCCACCCCCTGCAACCGGGCAGCCAAGCCAGCGCGGCGCAGCCCAGCAACTGTTTTGCCTCAGGCACCGCCGCAGACCTGGTCGACGCCGATGGGGCCAAGCGCATTGGCAGCGCCCAGCTCTGGCGCAGGGGCTGCCTGCTCCAGCACGGCTCGATCCTGGTCGAGCCAGCAGATGAGCTCTGGCAGCAGGTATTCAAGGCCCCGCCGCCCCGGCTGGCCAGGCTGCCCCTAGAGGGCTCCGCCCTCCAAATTCTGCTGATCCGATCGGCCCTGACCTGGCTGCCAACGGCCGGCTCAGGATGGACGGAAGGGGCCCTCAGCGGCGCTGAGCTCGCCACCATCGGAGCTCGCCTGGGGCCTTACACGGAGGGGCTATCTAGTGGCAGGGCTGGCAGGGCAGGGGCTTCGCCGGAGGCTTCCCCGGAGGCCAGCATCGATCGCACCACCTGGGGCAAGGCCAGGCCAAGCGGGTAGGTGCCTTGGCGCCGAGCTGCCTCGAGCAAGGGGGCAGGCAGCTTCAATCCCATCTTGACGAGCACAGCCTCCCCCAGTTCAGGCCGCTCGATCGTGCCGCAGGGCAGGCCCGCGGGGCTGAACACCAGCAGGCGGTCGCGGCCGCTGGCTTCGAGTTGTTGCACCGCCTGCCAGAGCGGGGCTGAGTCCCGAATCGAAGGCAGGCTGTCCAGGGGCTGGATGTGGTCACCGATCCGATCGCTATCCCAGCGCTGCACCGGCAGCTGCTGCAGTGGGGTGTCGTCAATGACCCCCTGCCAACGGCCGCGATCGCAGACCAGCAGCCAGTCGCCCTGGCCGGCGTCACTGGCCTGGGCCAGGCGGATCCTGCTCAGCTCCCGCAGGGGGCCGGAGGCCTCAAGCACCCGAAAACGACGACCTGCCGCATCCCGCACCTTGAGCTCATTGAGGGTGCGCTGCAGCGCCAGCATCTGGCGCTGGTTGCGGGATGCACCCAGGCCAAACCAGCCCAGCAACATCAACCAGGCCCCACTGAGCCCCGCCCCCCGCAGCAACAGCACCGTGCCCAGGCCGATCGCGAAAAGTGACAGGATGCGCCCGGATTGGTTGGCTACCTCCACGCCCCGCCTTTGGCTGCCACTGATCTGCCACACCAGGGCCTTGACGATCAGGCCGCCGTCGAGGGGCAGACCGGGCAGCAGATTGAACAGGGCCAGCACCAGGTTGAGGCTGCCTAGCTGGGCAACCATCGCCCCCAGCAGCGGCGAGAGATGGGCTGCAGAGTGGGTAGCAGCCAGCAGACCCACGCCCAACAGAAGGCTGACGGCCGGCCCCGCTGCAGCCACCAGCAGGGCCCCTCGGGCCGTGCTGCATTCCCGCTCAACGCTGGCCACACCCCCCAGCAGAAACAGGGTGATGCCGCTGACCTGAACGCCCTGGGTCAGGGCAACCAGGGAATGGCCCAGTTCGTGCAGGAGAACTGACACGAACAGCAGCAGGGCCGTCAGCAGACCCAGGGCCCAGAGGACGCCAGCACTGACGGGATCCTTGAGGCTCAGGCTGTATTGCTGCTGGAAGGCCACGGTGGCAAGCACCAGGATCACAAACCAACTCGGATGGATGCGCAGGGGAATCCCGCGGATCTTGAACAGCTGCCAGCCCTCTCCCACGGCCCCTCCACCGGCACGACAACCGGGCCAGGCCCGCCATCAGAAAGCTGATCCTAGAAAGGTGGCATGCCAGATGCCCACCCATGCCCCGCCCCCGGCTCAAGATCTGCGGACTGCGGCAGCCGGCCCAGGCCGCAGCGGTCGCCCTTCTGGGCGCCGATGCCATCGGCGTCATCGGCGTGACAGGGTCGCCTCGATACGTAGATCCGGCCGAACGCCAGGCGCTGTTTGCCGCCGTGCAGGCCGCAGCCCCCGGCTGCCAGCGGGTGTTGGTGGTGGCCGATCCCGATGGGGCCACCCTGGACCAGCTGGGAGCAGACAGGGGGCATGGGATTCTCCAGCTGCACGGTTCGGAAAGCCCGCAGCGCTGCCGGGAGCTGGGAGAAAAACTGGGCTGCGAGCTCTGGAAAGCCCTGCGCATCCGCAGCCCGGAGGATCTGCAGCGGGCAGCCGCATACGCGGAGGTGGTGGATGCCCTGCTGCTCGATGCCTGGCTACCTGACCAGCTAGGTGGGACGGGCCATCCCATCCCGATTGACTGGCTGGATCAGTTTCAGCCGCCCCTGCCCTGGTGGCTGGCGGGGGGCATTCGCGCCGACCGGGTAGCGCCGGTGCTGGCCCGGCTGAGCCCCACTGGCCTCGATGCATCCAGTGGCGTGGAGCGCAGCCCTGGCGACAAGGACCTCGAGCTTGTAGCGGAGCTGGTTGGCGCCATCAGCGCAGCTGGCTGAGAAGACCTTTTGGGGCCAAAATCAACTGAACTTTTCCCTCTGCTGATGGGTCCCTGCCCTGGACAACAAAGCCAACGCCAGCTGGGTCTGGGCAGCTGCCTGGCCCTGGTGCTGGCCTGGATGCCGGTGTGGATTCCTGTCTTGATACCCCTCTGGATACCGGAGGGGGTGGCGGCCCAGGACCTGGTGGGCTGCCAGCTGGTGGATGGCCAGCTCTCCTGCGTGCCTGGGGTCAGTGCCGATCCCCAGGCCCAGATCCAGGCCCTACGTCAGCAGATCTCCAGCGATCTGCAGCAGGAAAGCGCCGTCCAGCAGCAGATCAACGGATTGGAGCAGCTGGCGCTCCAGGGCGAGGCCATCGCGGGTCAGGTGCTGCAGGCCACGGCCCTGGCGGACGTGCTGGCGGCCCTGCCGCCCCAGGCCTTCCACTGGTACCGGCGCAGCCCGGGCAGCAGCCAGTGGCTACTGATCGTGGAGGCCTCCGGACCCAGCTATGCCCTCCAGCCCCAGGCTGTTTCAGCGGAAGTGATGCTGGTGGTGGCCGTCTCCCCGGCCGGTGCCCCAGTCCAGCGCCAGGCTTCCCGACCCGTGGGGCCGGTGCTACCGGCTCCCTAAGAGCTGGCGCCCGGCCGAGGAAGATTGCTTAACTAGAGAGGATTGCTCATCAATAGAGCAAAGATTCCTGCTGTTTGACAAGTTCAAAAAATTCAGCCTTGAGGCTGGGATCGGCCCGGAAATCACCGCGAACCACGGAGTTGACCATGCTGGTTTGCGGTTCTTTGACACCGCGCCACTTCATGCAGAAGTGCTGGGCCTTGACCAAGATGGCCAAACCTTGGGGCTCACAGAGCCTTTCGATTTCATCGGCCAGGATCATCACGGCCTCTTCCTGAATGTGGGGCCGGGAAAAGACCCAGTCAGCCACCCGTGAAAATTTGGACAGGCCGATAACCCTATCCCCGGGCTTGATTCCGATCCAGCAATTGCCAAGGATGGGAACCAGGTGATGGGAGCAGGCTGAGCGCACGGAGATGGGCCCAACCGTATAGATTTCGTCGAGCTTTTTAACGTTTGGAAAACTGGCGATCTTGGGCTGTTCGTGATACCTGCCCTTGAAGACCTCATGGAGGTACATCCTGGCGACGCGTTCAGCCGTTTCCTCGGTGTTGTGGTCCCTATCGATATCTATCACCAGGCTGCGCAGCA
>NZ_JAGQCR010000033.1:0-18909 GCF_024346295.1 Cyanobium sp. BA20m-14 | reverse complement strand
TGGATCTTGTGGTTCACCAGCGGCGCCGGGTAGCCGCGGCGTTCCAGCGGGGCGATCTCGCCACTGATCAGGTCCCGGGTTGCCACATGGCGCAGCTCCGGCAGCCAGGTGCGGATGTAATCGCCATCGGCATCGAATTTGGAGGCCTGGGTGGCCGGGTTGAAGATGCGCAGGGGCTTGGGGTCCATGCCGCTGCTGGCACTCCACTGCCAGCCGCCGTTGTTGGCGGCCAGGTCGCCATCCACCAGCCGGGCCATGAACGCAGATTCGCCCCAGCGCCAGTCGCAGATCAGGTCCTTCACCAGGAAGGAAGCCACAATCATGCGGCAGCGGTTGTGCATCCAGCCGCTGGTGTTGAGCTGGCGCATGGCCGCATCGATGATCGGCATGCCGGTGAGGCCGTCGCGCCAGGCTTCAAACCAGCCCTGGTCGTTTTCCCAGGGAAAGGCGCGCCACTGGGGCCGGTAGGGCCCATCCGCCAGCTCCGGGAAGTGGAATAGGGCCTGCTGGTAGAACTCGCGCCAGGCCAGCTCCTGCTCCCACACCTGGATGGAGTGGCGCTCCTCGTCGCTGCGGGCTAGGGGCCGGGCCTGCTGGGCCGCCGCCCAGGCCTGGCGGGGGCTGAGCGTGCCGAACTTGAGGGCGGCGCTGAGCCCTGAGGTGCCGGCCTCAGCCGGCAGGTTGCGCCCTGGTTCGTAGCCCAGCAGGGGGATGGCGCGGCCAGCACCATCGCAGAAGGCCGCAAGCTGCGCCTGGGCCGCGGCTTCGCCGGGCCGGCAGGGGCAGAGCTCGGCGCCGCCAAATCCGTGCTCCAAAAAACCGTGCTCCAACTCCGGGTTGGCGACCGGCAGGCTTTGCAGCGCCTCGGTCAGTTGGGCGGGATCAAGATCGATCAGGGCGCTCGGCGGCGGCAGGGGATCCAGGTTGCTGGCCTGCTCCACCTGGCCGCGCCAGTTGCGCCAGAAGGGTCCGTAGACCCGGTAGGGCTCGCCGGCGCCGGTTTTAAGGGCTTCCGGCGGGATCAGCAGCTGGTCCCAGTCGGCGAGCACCTTGCGCCTCTCCGCCTGCAGGGCCCGGGCCACCCGCCGGTCGCGCTCGCGCCCGAAGGGCTCCACGTCCCGGTTCCAGGCCACCACTTCGGCGCCGATGGCGCCCGCCAGGCGGGGCAGCAGCTCGGCGGGGTCTCCGCGGAGGATCAGCAGCCGGCTGCCGGCCTGCTGCCAGCTCTGCTGAAGTTCCTGGAGGCTCTCAGACAGAAACCACAGCCGCGCCGGCGCCATGGTGGGCTCCGAGAGGATGGCGGGGTCGAGCAGAAACACCCCGGTTACGGCCGGGGTGGAGGCGGCCGCGGCGGCCAGGCCCCGGTTGTCGGCCAGGCGCAGGTCACGGCGGTGCCAGAACAGCCAGCGTGGTGGAGTCATCAGATCGCTCCCAACGGATTACACCTCTCAGAGGCCAAGCAGCTGCTTGGCCCGCAGCCAGGCGGTGACGCTCTTGCCATCGAGGTATTCATCGCCGCTGGCCAGGGCCCCGTCCAGTTCGCCTGGCTCCATCAGCAGCACCTCCAGGTCTTCGTCGTCGTCGCCGGCGGGGGGCTGCTCGAGGGCCGTGAGCTCCCGGGCCAAAAACAGGTGGATCACTTCATCGGAGTAGCCCGGACACGGCAACATCGCGCCGAGCGGATCCCAGCGGCTGGCGCTGTAGCCGGCCTCCTCCTGGAGCTCCCGCTGCATGGTGCCGAGGGGCTCCTCGCCGGCATCGAGGGTGCCGGCGGGAAACTCCAGCAGGCGTGTGGCCACGGCGAAGCGGTACTGGCGCAGGATCACCACCCGACCGTCGTCGAGTATGGGCACCGCCAGGGAGGCACCGGGGTGGCGGATCACGCCGAAGCTGCCCACCAGCCCCATCGGCAGCTCCATCCGGTTGATCTCGAAGCGCAGCTTGCGGGCGTCGAGGACGGCGGTGGTTTCGAGGTGGCGCGAGGGCTCGGGAGAGGGTAGGGGCGCCATGGTCAGGGGGGTGGCGGCGGATGGGGCCAGCATGGCCTATGTGGGCCAGTTATCGCTGCCAGGTAGGGCCAGGGGCGGCACCTCGTCCAGCTGGGGTAGCAGTTGCTCCAGCAGGGCCTGACAGGTCAGGGCCGGGCCCCCGGACGGTTGGCCGGGGGGCACCAGCTCGGCGTCGATGGCGGCCAGCGGAGCCAGCACGAAGGAGCGCTCCAGCAGGCGGGGGTGGGGCAGCTGCAGGGCCGCGTCGTCGCAGACCAGATCCCCCCACCAGAGCAGGTCGAGGTCGAGGCTGCGGGGGCCCCAGTGCACCAGACGCTGACGGCCGAAGCGCGTCTCCAAAGTCTGCAGCTGCCGCAGCAGGGCGTGGGGCTCAAGGTGCGGCAGGTGCGGCAGGTGCGGCTCCACAAGCAGCACGGCGTTGCAATAGGGCGGTTGATCGGCGGGTCCACCCACCGGTTCGGTGCGGAACAGCGGCGACCAGCGACAGCGGGCCGGCTGCACCAGCTCAGCCAGCAGCGGGCGCACCGCCGCGAGGGTTGCGGCAGCATCGCCCAGGTTGGCGCCGAGGGCGATGGCGATGGTGTCTGCCATCGGGTAGGGCGCGATCACCGGGGCGGCCGTGGGTGCGGCTCGGCGATCACCGGGTTGTTGAGCTGGCCGATGGCTTCGATCTCAATGCTGACGCTGTCGCCGGGTTTCAGCCAGCGGGGCGGATCGGCCGCCATGCCCACACCCTCGGGCGTGCCGGTGAGGATCACCGTGCCGGGCAGCAGGGTGGTGCTGCCGCTGAGAAACTCGATCAGGGCCGGCACGTCGAAAATCATGTCGTCGGTGCGGGCATCTTGCACACAGGTGCCGTTCAGCAGGGTGCGTAGCTGCAGGGCGTTGGGATTGGGGATTGCCGCGGCGGTTACCAGGCAGGGGCCGAGCGGGGCGAAGGTGTCGAAGGTCTTGCCGCGACACCACTGGCCCCCGCCTAGTTCTGGCAGCTTCTGCCAGTCCCTGGCACTGACGTCATTGGCGCAGGTGTAACCGAGTACGTAATCCAGGGCCTCGGTGCGCGCCACATTCTTGCAGCGGCGGCCAATCACCACTGCCAGTTCAGCCTCATAGTCAACCGCTTTGCTGGCAAGAGTTATGGGCAGCTCGATCGGCGCGCCGGGGTGCTGCAGCGCCGAAGGGGACTTCATGAACAGCACGGGCCGCCGGGGTATCGGGGCCCCCGTCTCGGCGGCGTGGCGGCCATAGTTGAGGACTATGCAGAAGATGGCGCTGGGCTCGATCGGCGCCAGCAGGCGGGCCACTCGGGCTGGTTCGCCACTGGGCTTCGGTTCGTCGAACAGGTCGCCCACCAGACGCTCCTGGCGTCCATCGGGATGGACCACCCCATGGTGAATCGCCCCGTCGGCATCGGCGTAGCGAATGATCTTCATAGCCGGGGATCGACGGCGCCTGGGCCCAGCCTGCCCGAGACTGCAGCTACCCCGCCGGTCCTCTGCGTCTCCATGGTCGCCAGTGCCCCCAGCCCCGTCGGCTCCTGTGCGGCCGCCGCCGCCGCCCGGGCCTTCCCGCTGGCGGCGATCACCGGCCACGGCACCTTGAAGCTGGCCCTGCTGCTGGCGGCGGTGGATCCGGGCCTGGGCGGGGTTGTGATCGCCGGGGGTCGGGGCACCGGCAAATCCGTGCTGGCCCGCGGCCTGCATGCCCTGCTGCCACCGATCGATGTGCTCAATGTCGGCGGCCAGACTCCCAACATCGACCCCCAGCGCCCCGACGACTGGGATGCCGCCACCTGCGCCCGGCTGACCGAGCTCGGCGCCGACCCCAGCGGCGCAGACCCCAATGTCCTGCTGCCCACCACTGTGGTGCCAGCACCGTTCGTGCAGGTGCCCCTGGGAGTCAGCGAAGACCGGCTGCTGGGCTCGGTGGATGTGACCGCCTCGCTGGCGGCGGGTGCGCCGGTGTTTCAGCCGGGGCTGCTGGCGGAGGCCCACCGGGGGGTGCTCTACATCGATGAGCTCAACCTGCTCGACGTCAACATCACCAACCTGCTGCTGGCGGCGGTGGGCAGTGGCGAAAACCGGATTGAGCGTGAAGGCCTGAGCCTCAGCCATCCCTGCCGCTGCCTGCTGATCGCCACCTTCAACCCCGAAGAGGGGGCGGTGCGTGACCACTTGCTCGATCGCTTCGCGATTTGTCTGTCAGCCAACCAGGTGCTGGAGCTGGAGCAGCGGGTGGAGATCACCCGCAGCGCCCTGGACCAGGCCGAGTCGAGTGAGGTCTTCCGGGCCCGCTGGCAGGAGGAAACCGATGCCCTGGCCACCCAGCTGCTGCTGGCGCGCCAGTGGTTGCCGGATGTGCGAATCACGCGGGAGCAGATCGCTTACCTGGTGACCGAGGCCATCCGCGGCGGTGTGGAGGGCCATCGCAGCGAGCTCTATGCCGTGCGGGTGGCCCGGGCCCACGCCGCCCTCAGCGGCAGAGATCAGGTGGAGGCTGACGACCTGCAGGTGGCGGTGCGGCTGGTGATCGCGCCGCGGGCCCTGCAGCTGCCCCCGCCCGATCCCGACCAGCCCCTGGAGCCACCGCCTCCCCCACCTGCGCCACCCCAGGGGGAGCAGCCGCCCGAGGAGCCGCAGTCGCCCGAGACCGAGCAGGAGAGCGGCGAACCTGACGACGATGAGCCTGACGATGACGATCAGGAGGACACCCCGGAGGACCACCAGGCGCCGCCCCAGGTGCCCGAGGAGTTCCTGCTCGATCCAGAGGCTGTTGCCATTGATCCCGACCTGCTGCTGTTCTCAGCGGCCCGGGCCAGGACCGGTGGCAGCGGCAAGCGTTCGCTGGTTTTCAGCGACTCCCGCGGCCGCTACGTGAAACCGATGCTGCCCCGCGGCCCGGTGAAGCGCATTGCTGTTGATGCCACCCTGCGGGCGGCGGCGCCCTATCAGAAATCCCGCCGCGAGCGCCAGCCCCATCGCAAGGTGATCGTCGAAGACTGCGACCTGCGGGCCAAGCAGCTGCAGCGCAAGGCCGGCGCCCTGGTGATCTTTCTGGTGGATGCCAGCGGCTCGATGGCCCTCAATCGCATGCAGAGCGCCAAGGGGGCCGTGATCCGGCTGCTCACCGAGGCCTACGAAAACCGCGACGAGGTGGCCTTGATTCCCTTCCGCGGCGAGCAGGCCGAGGTGCTCCTCCCCCCCACCCGCTCGATCACCGCCGCGCGGCGGCGGCTGGAATCGATGCCCTGCGGCGGTGGCTCCCCCCTGGCCCATGGCCTCTCCCAGGCGGCCCGGGTGGGGGCCAACGCCCTGGCCACTGGCGATCTCGGCCAGGTGGTGGTGGTGGCGATCACCGACGGCCGCGGCAATGTGCCCCTGGGCCGCTCCCTGGGCCAGCCGGAGCTCGATGGCGAGGAGCCGGTGGACCTCAAGGAGGAGGTCAAGCAGGTGGCTAGCCGGTACCGGGCCCTGGGCCTCAAGTTGCTGGTGATCGACACCGAGCGCAAGTTCATCGGCAGCGGCATGGGCAAGGAGCTGGCCGAGGCCGCCGGGGGCAAGTATGTGCAGCTGCCCAAGGCCAGCGATCAGGCCATTGCCGCCATCGCCATGGAGGCGATCAGCGGGGTGTAGGCCCAGCTTTTGTCTGGGCTGGATAGAGCTCGTCGAAGAATTTGCCCAGTCCCTCGGCCACGCTGCGGATGCTGTCCATGAAGCGCGGGTCGTCGGTGAGCTTGGCCACATCCCCACCCACCGCATTCCACTTGGCGGTGAGCTGCTCGGCGTTGGTGACCGTGCTCTGAAGCTCCTGGAGGGTTTTGGGGTTGTCGAGGGCAGCGAGCAGGCGGCGCAGGTGGGCCGAGCTGCTGTTCAGGTTGGTGATCGTGGGCTCGGCAGCCCGCACCGAGGTTTCCAGCTGCTTGGCGAGGGACTGGCCATCCTTCATGAAGGCGGAGGTGTCTTTGGCTGTGCGCTCGAAGCTGCTGGCCGCCGTCGACACCTTGCTCAGCAACTTCATCTGGTCTGTTTCCACCAGCATCTCGTACATCAGGGCGGTCACATTGGTGAGGCTCGGCCCAGTAGACCCATCAATTGTGGCGCCGTTGCAGAGGGCCACGCTTGGGTTGCAGTTCTTGGAGCGGGGGTTTGCCGAGCCCGGCGGCAGGGACTTGCCGCCGCTGATCAGGGCAACCTCCGCTTCGCCGCCCAGCAGGGAGGCTTCCCCGATCTGGGCCATGGCCGGCAGGGCCAGCTTCAGATCCGGGTGGTTGATTTCCAGTTCGGCAACCACCGCCTCCGGATTGATCGTTACTTTGCGCACGCTGCCGACGAGCACCCCCCGGTAGGTGACAGGTGAACGTTCGGCCAGTCCTGCCGCTTCGGCAAAACTGACCTTCACCATCCAGTTCTGGCGGCCCAAAGAAATGCCCCGCAACCAGAAGGAGAGCCCCACCGCACTGGCGATAGCCGCCAGAAGGGAGAAACCTACGGTCGCTTCGCGGATACTGCGGCGCATGGATTTCAGAGCTCCGCCGGCTGCATCGGTCCGCGCAGACTACCGCTCCTGAACTGCACCACATAGGGATCGTTGCTGGAGCGATAGGCATCAACCGTGCCACTCCAGCGGAACTTCCCGTCGTAAAGCAGCACTACCCGTTGGGCGGACCGCTCGATGGTGCTGTGGACGTGACTCACGATCACCGAGGTGGCCTGGGCCACATGGGTGGTTCGCACAATCAGGTCTTCTATGCGGGTGCAGGCCATGGGGTCGAGGCCGGCGGTGGGTTCGTCGAACAGCAGCAGGGGCATCTGTTCGTCTTGCTTGCCCGGATCATTGATCAGTGCCCGCGCAAAGCTGACCCGCTTCTGCATGCCACCGCTGAGCTCGCCGGGAAGTTGCTCCTCAACTCCGTAGAGCCCCACGGCATTGAGGGCGGCGCTAACCCGCTCGCGAATCACCTTTTCACCTAGGCGCCCATGGCGGTAGAGCAGGAAGCCGACGTTTTCACGAACCGTCAGGGAGCCCAGCAGGGCTGGGTTCTGAAACACCAGCCTGACGTCAGGTGGGCTGCGCTGGTCGAGACGCAGGTAGTTCTGGTGAATGCCATAGAGGCTGAGCTTGCCGCTGTTGGGCAACAGCAAGCCAGCCAGCAGGCGCAGAATCGTCGATTTCCCTGCCCCGGAGGGCCCCACCACCACGAGGCGCTCTCCGGGGGCGACCTGAAGGCTTACCTCGTCGAGCACCGGGCGGGAGCGGCCCCAGCGCACGCTGAGGTTGGCCATCTCGGCAAGGGGTGGTGGGGCGGAGGAGGCCAGTGCGGAGACCCGGGAGCAGGCCCCATCCTGGCCTTTCCTGGCGGCGAAAGCCCTCCGTAGAGTTCAGCGGAGTTCAGCCACTTGTGGCAGCGTCCTTTTCGCCCCTTGCCTCCCCCCGTTCCGGCATCGAAATTTCGGCGCAACCGTGGCCCGCTGCCGAAACCGGGCTGGGTCGGCCGCGGCGAGCTGCGCCAAAAAGACCTCGTAAGCCGCTCCCGCCGGGCGGCCCGCTGGTTGCGGCCAGGCCTGGTGGTCAAACGCTGGGTGTTGACCTCCGGCCTGGGGCTGCTGGTGGCATTGCTGGGTGCGGCGGTGTGGGCCGATCTGCAGCCCATCTACTGGATGCTCTCCAGCATCCAGTGGCTGCTGGGCCAGGTCACCGGGGTCTTACCCCGCAGGATCACCGGCCCCCTGGTGCTGCTGATTGGGGCGGCGCTGATCTGGCTGGGCCAGAGCCGCAGCTTTGGCTCGATCCAGCAGGCCCTGGCGCCGGAAAAGGACACCCTGCTGGTGGATGCCCTGCTAGCCCAGCGGCGCCTCAACCGGGGCCCCAATATCGTGGCGATCGGTGGCGGCACCGGGCTCTCCACCCTGCTCAGTGGGCTGAAGCGCTACAGCAGCAATCTCACGGCCATAGTCACGGTGGCCGATGACGGCGGCAGCAGTGGGGTGCTGCGCCGGGAGCTGGGAGTGCAGCCCCCTGGCGATATCCGCAACTGCCTGGCAGCCCTGGCCCGGGAGGAGCCCCTGCTTACCCGACTGTTCCAATACCGCTTCAAGGCAGGCAGTGGCCTGGAGGGTCACAGTTTTGGCAACCTCTTTCTTTCGGCCCTCACGGCCATCACCGGCAACCTGGAATCGGCGATCACGGCCAGCAGCCGGGTGTTGGCCGTGCAGGGCCAGGTGGTGCCAGCCACCAATGCGGATGTGCGCCTCTGGGCGGAGCTCGAAAACGGAGAACGGATTGAAGGGGAATCCAAGATCGGCAATGCCACCAGTCCGATCGTGCGGCTGGGCTGCACGCCGGCTCGCCCCCCCGCCCTGCCCAGTGCCCTGGAGGCGATCGCCCATGCCGATCTGATTGTGCTGGGCCCTGGCAGTCTCTACACCTCGCTCCTGCCCAACCTGCTTGTGCCCGAACTGGTGGAGGCGATCCGCAGGAGCAAGGCGCCCCGCCTTTACATCTGCAATCTGATGACCCAGCCGGGGGAAACCGATGGACTGGATGTGGAGGGCCATCTGCGGGCGATTGAGGCCCAGCTGGCCAGCCTGGGGGTGCAGGAGCGCCTGTTCAGCTCAGTGCTGGCCCAGGAGGATCTGGATGATTCACCTCTTATCAATCACTACCGCCACCAGGGGGCCGAACCGGTGCTCTGCAACCTGCGCGAGCTGCGCCGCCATGGCTATGAGGTGATGCAGGCCCCCCTGCAGGGAGCTAGGCCCACGGCCACCCTGCGCCACGATCCCCGCAGTGTGGCGCTGGCGGTGATGAAGTATTTCCGCAACCACCAGCGCGGGGCTCAGTAGGCGTCCTGCAGTTCGTAGAAGTCGGGTTGAACGTAGTCCTTGCGCATGGGATAGCCCTTCCAGTCTTCGGGCATCAGCAGTCGCTTGGGGTGGGGGTGACCTGCGTAATTGATCCCGAACATGTCAAAGGTTTCCCGCTCCTGCCAGTCAGCTCCCCGAAACTGGCCATAGAGGGTGGGGATGGTGAGATCGCCATCCCGGGCCAGGAACACCTTGAGCCGCACTTCCGCGGGGGGCTGATCGGCCGGCACCTCTCCGGCCGGGCTTCGATCGGCCAGCTCTGCCAGCTTCACCAGATTGTAAAAACTGACCAGCCGCCCGCCGGGGCCCTCGTCATAGCCACCCTGGCACTGCAGATAGTCGAAGCCTTGGGTTTTGAGGGCCGTGGCGATCAGGGGCAGAAAGGCCGCTTCAACTCCGATCATCTCTATTCCCAGATGGTCCTTGCCCAGGGGGTCATGGTCGAAGCCCTGACTGGTCAGCCAGCTGCCCACGGGGCCGGGTTCAGGGCCGGTCTCTAGGGCCAGGCTCTCGGCGGGGTCGCTGGTAGGGATTTCTTCTGGCATGGCTACAGGGGGGGCTCAGGATTCGGCTTTGGCGGGAATCGCGGCAGCTGGGGCGGCCAGGGGTAGGGCGCTGGCGGCGGCCAGGGCCTGCTTCTGGGTTTTGGCTGAAAGGTATTGGCCGTTGACGATGGGCTTCACCGCCTTCATCTGGTGGGTCACAGTGCAGTAGCGGTGGGTCTGCTGGAGATTGCCCCGTTCGGCCAAGGCCTCGTTGCCCACCTTTTTGCGCAGCTTGATCACCGCATCGAAGATCGCCTCGGGGCGAGGCGGGCAGCCAGGCAGGTAGAGGTCTACGGGGATCAGCTTGTCCACGCCGCGCACGGCGGTGGTGGAATCTGCCGAAAACATCCCCCCTGTGATCGTGCAGGCACCCATGGCGATCACGTATTTGGGCTCGGGCATCTGCTCGTAGAGCCGAACCAGGGCAGGAGCCATTTTCATGGTCACGGTGCCGGCGACGATCAGCAGATCTGCCTGGCGAGGGCTGGAGCGCGGCACCAGGCCGAAGCGATCGAAATCAAAGCGGGAGCCGATCAGGGCCGCAAACTCGATAAAGCAGCAGGCGGTGCCATAGAGCAGGGGCCAGAGGCTGCTGAGCCGGGCCCAGTTGTGGATGTCATCGAGGGTCGTGAGAATGATGTTCTCAGAGAGCTCTGATGTAACCGTGGGGGCGCCGAGAGGGTTGCAGCTGGCCGCCCGTAGGTCCTTGAGGGCGTCAATGGAGAGGGTTTCTTTCATGGGTCAGCTCCACTCAAGGGCGCCCTTGCGCCACGCGTAGGCCAGGGCAAGCACAAGGATGGAAATGAAAACAAGGGCCTCAATGAAGGCCAGTACCCCAAGCCGGTGGAAAGCCACTGCCCAGGGGTAGAGGAAAACGGTCTCCACGTCGAAGATCACGAAGACCAGAGCAAACATGTAATAACGAATGTTGAACTGAATCCAGGCGCCGCCGATTGGCTCCATGCCAGATTCGTAGGTCAGCTCCCGCTCGCCCATGCGACTGCTGGGCGACAGCAACTTATTTGCCATCAGTGCCAGCACTGGAACGGCAGCTGCGATCAGCAGGAAGCCGAGAAAGGCGTCGTAGCCCGCGAGCACGAACATGCAACCAACTTGGACCTACCTGCCCCCCAGTCTGCCACCCAGGGCCGGATGCTGGCGGCATCGGCCCGACGGGCGCCGATAATCTGACATCAGCGCCCGAGGCCCAGGGATGAGTTCCACCGATACACCGGAGCCAACAGCCACGCCGGAGCCAACAGCCATACCAGAGTCAGCTGCCCCATCGGAGCCGGTCGCGCCAAGTCCTGGCCTCGAGTCTGGCCCCCAGTCTGGCGCTGCAGATGGGGAGGTGGATCCGGCCGACCACCGCTTCGAATGCCGCAGCTGCGGGTTCGTCTACGACCCGGTGGAGGGGGTGCGCAAGCTGGCCATCGAACCCGGCACCCCCTTTGTGGAGCTTGATCCGATCAGCTTCCGTTGCCCGGTGTGTCGCAGTCGGGTGGGAGCCTTCAAGGACATCGGCCCCCGCAACAAGCCCAGTGGCTTCGAGGAGAATCTCAACTTCGGCCTGGGGGTCAACCGCCTGACTCCCGGTCAGAAGAATGTGCTGATTTTCGGCGGCTTCGCCCTGGCCTTCGCCTTTTTCCTCTCCCTCTATTCCCTGCGCTGATGACTGGCTCTCCCCTGCTCCGCCCGCTTGGGATTCTGTTGCGACCCCTCCTGGGTTTGCTCTTGGTGATCGGGCTTGGCTTCGGCCTTTCCGGCTGTGTGACCACCGGCTTGCCCATTGCGGCTACCAGCCCCTGGCAGCCGGTGGCCCTGGCCACAAAGGCCAACCCCCTCGATGTGGCCTTCACCGATAGCAGCCATGGCTTTCTGGTGGGCAGCAACCGGCTGATCCTCGAAACCAACGACGGCGGGGCCAGCTGGGCCGAGCGAGCCCTGGATCTGCCGGAGGAGGAGAACTTTCGTTTAATCAGCATCGACTTCCGTGGTGAGGAGGGTTGGATTGCCGGCCAGCCCGGGCTGTTGCTGCACACCACAGACGGGGGCCAGAATTGGAGCCGCCTTTTCCTTGACACCAAGCTGCCCGGCGAGCCCTACCTGATTACGGCCCTCGGGCCCAACCAGGCCGAGCTGGCCACCAACGTGGGGGCCATCTACGAAACCCGCGATGGCGGCACCAACTGGCAGGCCGAGGTGGAGGACGCCGCTGGAGCAGTGCGGGAGCTGCGCCGCTTCAACGACGGCCGTTACGTGAGCGTCAGCAGCCTGGGCAATTTCTTCTCCACCTGGGACCCCGGCCAGGGCACCTGGCAACCCCATCAACGGATCAGCAGCCAGCGGCTCCAGTCGATGGGCTTCCAGCCCGATGGCTCCCTCTGGATGCTGGCCCGGGGCGCTCAGATCCGCTTCAACCCTGCTGGCGGCAATCTGGAGGAGTGGGGTAAGGCCGTGATCCCGATCACCAATGGCTTCGGCTATCTCGATATGGCCTGGGCCCCCGATGGTTCGATCTGGACCGGTGGCGGCAGCGGCACACTGCTGGTGTCAGCCGACGGCGGCAAGAGCTGGCAGAAGGATCCGGTGGGGGGCCAGCAGCCTTCCAACTTCACCCGGATCAGCTTCAGCGCCGATGGCAAGGGCTTCGTGCTGGGTGAGCGGGGCTCCCTGTTGCGCTGGGTGGGCTGACCCCTGACTCTCACCTCTGAGCTCGGCCGCCAACTTCTGTAACCAAGCGCCCCTGTAGCTCCCTCCTGCCGGCAGCTCACCTCTAGGATCAGTTCGCTGAACGCTTCCGCTATGGCTGCCGGCTCAACTGGAGAACGCCCGTTCTTCGAGATTATTACCAGCATTCGCTACTGGGTGATCCATGCGGTCACCCTGCCCGCCATCTTCCTGGCTGGCTTCATGTTTGTGTCCACGGGCCTGGCCTACGACGCCTTCGGAACGCCCCGCCCGGATGCCTACTTCCAGGCCCAGGAGAGCAAGGCTCCTGTGGTCAGCCAGCGCTACGAGGGCAAAAGTCAGCTTGACCTGCGGTTGAAATAGGCCATGACCCAGACCCCTGCCCCCACAACGCCCCGCAACTACCCGATCTTCACGGTCCGCTGGTTGTCGATCCACGCCCTCGGGGTGCCCACGGTGTTTTTCCTGGGTGCCCTGGCGGCCATGCAGTTTGTTCGCCGCTGAGCCGGTCCATCCCCTCCAGCCATGCAACGCTCCCCCAACCCCAATAACCTGCCGGTCGAACTGAACCGCACCAGCCTCTATTTGGGCCTGCTCTTCGTGTTCACGATCGGCATTCTTTTCTCGAGCTATTTCTTCAATTAATCCCTGTTCAAGTCCCTAGGAGCGCCCCAATGAGCGGCAAGAAGTCCAACCTGCCTGACGGCCGGATTCCAGATCGCCTTCCCGATGGTCGCCCGGCAGTGGCCTGGCGCTCTCGCTGGACCGAAGGCGTGCTACCCCTCTGGCTGGTGGCCACCGCTGGCGGTATGGCTGTGATTTTTGTGGTGGGATTGTTCTTCTACGGCGCCTACGTGGGAGTGGGTTCGGCCTGAGTCTGCCCCGCTGGCTCGGTCCGTGCTCCCCGCTTGAATTCCTAAGCCGTTGCCAAAGAAGCGCCAGCTGCTCAACAACCCCTTTCTGGCCACCCTGACAGGGATTTTGCTTAATTGCTACGGCGATTTGGTGCGTCGCACCTCAAGGATTCGGATCCAAGCCGATCCAGAAGTTGACCGCCTGTTGTATGAAGCAAACGCGCCGATTATCTATGCAATCTGGCACTGCCACGTTTTCTTCTTACCGCTCGTGCGTCTCTATGCACGCAAGCCGATTTCCGTTCTTCTAAGTTCCCATCGAGATGCCCAAATCGTCGGGGTAGCTGCCCGAATGCGTGGTCTTGAACTGGTGGAAGGCTCCTCCACCCGTGGCGGCACCCGCGCCTATCGCCAGTTGCTGGCCCTCCTGCGGGGGGGGGATTCGGTGTGCATTACCCCCGATGGCCCCAAGGGTCCTGCCTTGAAGTTGAAAGCAGGCATTGTTCAGCTTGCTCAGAAATCTGGTTGTGCTGTGGTTCCTGTGGCTGCGGCCTGCACGCGGATGCGCAGGATAAAAACCTGGGACCGAACCCTTCTACCCCTGCCTTTTGGACGTTGCGTGTTGGAGCTGGGCCCTCCGATCTACATCAGTGCTGAGAGCCCACTGGATGATCAGCTGGCCCAGTTGGCTGCTGCTCTCAATGACACGAGCCATCGTGTGGCAGGGAACCTCCTCGCGTCGGCTTGAACGCGCCGCAGCTGTGAAGGGCAGTGCCCTGCTTTTGCTGTTCCGGCTGGTCGCCCTGCTGCTCACCCCGCTGCTGTTGGCGGTGCTGATCTGGCGCCTGCTGCACGGCAAGGAGGATCCTCACCGGCTTGGCGAGCGGCTGGGCCTAAGCGGGTGTCGCCGCCCCCCTGGCCAGTTGGTGTGGCTGCATGCCGCCAGCGTCGGTGAACTGATCAGCCTGTTGCCCTTGCTGCAGCAGTTGGAAGGGGTGTCTGGTCCCAGCCTGCTGCTGACCACGGGCTCGCGAAGTTCGGCCGAGTTGGCGAGCCGCCGCCTGGGGGCTGGGGTGGTTCACCAATATGTGCCCCTGGATCACTGGTTGAGTTTTGCCCTCTTTCGCCGCCATTGGCGGCCCGATCTGGGGGTGCTTGCGGAGGCTGAACTCTGGCCTGAGCTGATCCACGCCATGCCCAGGCCCCTGCTGATCAATGCCCGCATGAGTGGGCGTTCCTTTCGGCGCCATCAGCGGCAGCCTTGGTTCGCCGCTTGGTTGCTGGCACGATTTCAGACCATTTTGGCCCAGTCACCCCAGGATGGTGAGCGCTTTCGGCGTCTGGGGGGCCGCCAGGTGCGGGCAGAGGGGTCCACCAAGCTCGATGCGGAGCCGCCTAGGGCTGATCCGGCGATCGTGGCAAAGCTGGCCCAGGCATTCGCCTGCCGTCCAGTGCTGCTGCTGGCCAGTAGCCATGCCGGCGAGGATGTTGCCCTGCTGGCCGCCTACCCGGAGCTTCGACGCAGGCTGCCGGCCCTAGCCCTGTTGCTGGTACCCCGCCACCCGCAGCGGGCCCATGAGGTGGCTGCGGCCGCGGCCCGTGATGGCCTGGCCGTGCGCTGTTGGGGCGAGCTGGCCGGGGGCGCCCCCGCCGAAGCCCTCGATGTGGTGGTGGCCGATCGGATTGGGGAAATGGGCGCCTGGATCCAGGCCTCCCGAGTTGTGGTGATGGGGGGCAGCTTCGCTTTGGGGGGGCGGGCCATAGGTGGCCACAACCCACTCGAGCCGCTTCGGCTCGGCCGTCCGGTGCTGTGTGGTCCCGATATGGCCAACTTCGCCGATCTCACAGAGGAGCTCATTGACACAGGTTGGTTGCTTCAGTGCGCCGATCTCCCCCAGCTCTGGCAGGCGGTAGCGGCTCACCCGGCCTGGGCGGCTCTGCCCCAGGGGCCGCCGCCAGAGTTGCAGGGCCCCAGCCGCCTCATCGCTGCCCTGATCCGTGCGGAGCTCAAGGCCTGATGCTGCTTGCCACCCCCCGCTTCTGGTACGCCCGGCAGCCCACCCTGCTGGCCCGCCTGCTGCAGCCCCTGGGCTGGCTCTATGCCTTGGGCGTGCGTTGGCATCGGCGCCACAGCCGCCCAGGCCGGCTGCCTGTGGCCGTGGTGTCGGTCGGCAACATCACCCTGGGCGGCACCGGCAAGACACCCCTGGTGATCGCCCTGGCCCAGGAGCTCCAGCGGCGCGGCTTCACGGTGGCCGTGCTGTTGCGGGGCTATGGCGCCAACAGCCGCCAGCCCAGGCGGGTGGGCTCAACCGATGCAGCGGCCCTGGTGGGCGATGAGGCCCTGGAAATTCAGCGTTCCCTGCCAGGGGTGGCCGTGTGGGTGGGAAGTGACCGGTTGGCCGGGGGGGCGGCGGCGATCAGCGCAGGCGCCGATCTGCTGCTGCTCGACGATGGGCTGCAGCATTGGCGCCTGGCCCGCGACTGTGACATCAGCGTGCTCGATCGTCGCCATGGCCTGGGCAATCGCCTGGTTTTTCCGGCCGGTCCGCTGCGGGAGCCCGTAGATCAGCTGGGGCGCGCCGATCTGCTTGTGCTTGCCGGTGCTGGTTTGGCCCCAAGGCCACCAAACTGGCCCCTGGAGAAGCCCTGCTTCTCCCTGACTGGTTGGATCGAGCCGCCGGAGCGGTTGCGAGCAGAGCCCCTGCTGGCCTTCTGCGGCATCGGCCTGCCGGATAAGTTCTTTGCGGCCCTGCGGCAAGCGGATCTGCAGTTGGCTGCCACCGTTGGCTTCCCAGATCACCACCCCTATGCTGCTGCAGATCTGGAGCGCCTGGAGCGCCGTGCCGACGCCCATGGCGCCACATTGGTGACCACCTTGAAAGACTGGCAGCGTCTGCCGGAAGGGTGGGGCAGCCGGGTTGTGGCCCTGCCCCTTGTCCTCGATGGCCAGGTAGTGGCGGAGATCGCCTCGGCGGCCCTGGCCCGGCTGGGAGCCAGACGGGCTGGAACCACCTGAATGGTTGAGTCTCCTGCCAGAGCCTGCCGGATCCTGTTGGTGGCTGGGGAAGCCTCCGGCGACCTCCATGGGGGGCACCTAGTGCGGGCGTTCCGCCAGCTTTGCCCCACTGCCGAGGTGGTGGGTGTCGGTGGGGCCCAGCTGGGTGCTGCTGGTATGGAAATCCTGGCGGATGTGAACATGCTTTCGGCGGTGGGGCTGGTGGAGATCGCCGGCAGCATTCCGCGCCACTGGCGGGTGATGCGCCTGCTCAAGCAGCAGATGGCACGGCATCGCCCGGATCTGGTGGTGCTTGTGGACTATCCGGGCTTCAACCTGATCGTGGCCAGGGAGGCCCACCGCCTGGGCATTCCGGTTTTCTTCTATGTGGCTCCGCAGGTGTGGGCTTGGGGGAAGGGGCGGGCGCGTCGCATGGCCGGCTTCATCGACCGGTTGGCGGTGATCTTTCCCTTCGAGGAGGCCATCTTCAATGGCTATGGGCGCCGCTTTGCCAGCTACGTGGGTCACCCCCTGCTCGATGGCCTGGTGGTGAGCTGCGATCGGGCCGACACCCGTCTTCAACACGGCTTTGACGATGTTCAGCCCCTGCTGGTGCTGATGCCAGGCAGCCGCCGCAGCGAGGTGCGGTTGCTGTTGCCAGCGATGCTGCGGGCGGCCGAACTACTCAGCAACGAAGGCTGGCAGGTGGCTCTAGTGCAGGCCCCCACCGTTCCCGAGAGCTACCTGACCCAGGTGGCCGGCGGCAAACTGCAGGTGCCGCTGATTCGAGGCGATACTTACAACCTGCTGGCAGCTGCCGACGTCGGCCTGATCGCCTCCGGTACCGCCACCCTGGAGGCTGCCCTGCTGGGCTGCCCTCCGGTGATTGTGTACCGCTTCTCCTGGTTTACCTATCTGCTGGCTAGGTTGGTAATTGGGATCCGTTCGATGGGGCTGCCCAATGTGGTGCTCGGTAGGTCGGCCTTTCCGGAGCTGATCCAGCGCAAGTTCAAGCCCGTTCAGCTGGCCCAGGCGGTGCGTGACCTGGCGGCGCGGCGCGGCTTGAACAGGCAGCTAATTGACGAACTGCGCTCGAAGATGGGGGTGGCGGGCGCCTCGGAGCGCGCTGCCAACCTGATGCTTGAGCTGCTGCGATGAAAGCTGAGATGAAAGGCCCCCTGCTGTCTCGCTTCCTGGCCTACGGAAGGCGCTATCTGTGGCCCCTTTTCAGCCTGGCGCTGCTGTTCAATTTTGCCTACGGGGCCTCGACTGCCTTCGTGCCCTTGGTGATCCGCTTCCTTTTTGACGACATCCTGCCCTCCAATGACAGGGGCCGTCTCTATCTGGCCCCTGTCGTCATTGTTGGTGTGATCGCCCTGCGGGCGGTATCCCAGTTCGTGGGCACCTATCTCACCGAGTCGGTGGGCCAGAGGATCACTGCCGATCTGCGCACGGACATGGCAACCAAGGTGCTCGAGCTGCCCCAGGCCTATGTGGATAGTCATCCTTCAACCGTGCTGGTGTCTCGGGTTCTGACCGATGTGGATCTAGTCAAGTCTGGCCTGGTGGATGGGTTCTCTTCCCTTATAAAGGATGGATTGACCCTGATTGCACTGGTGACGGTGGCCTTCTATCAGGACTGGCTGCTGTCTGTGCTCGCCTTCATTCTTTTCCCCCTAGGCGTCTATCCGGTGCTGCGTTCCTCCAAGAAGGTGCGCCATCATTCCAAAGCTGGCCAGACCCGCCTGGCCCGTTTGGCGGCTTACCTACAGGAGGCCCTGGTGGGCTCAAGGGTGGTGAAAATCTTCGGCATGCAGGCCTATGAACTGGGCCGTTTTCAGGAGGAGAACAATTCTGTTTTGGCTTCGGCTTTGCGCACCTCCAGGGCCAAGCTGATCAACCAGCCGCTGATGGAATTTTTGGGCGCTGTGGGTTTCAGTGCAGTGCTGGTTTATGGGGGCGAGACTGTGCTTGCCGGCGACCGTACCACCGGCAGTTTCTTCGCATTCCTCACTTCGCTCTATCTCTGTTATGCCCCCTTCAAGGGTATTGCCAGGTCAAACGCCACCCTCCAGCAGGGCCTATCGGCGGCGGAGGAGCTGTTCACCATCCTCGATGTAGAGGTTGAGCCGAGCGATCCTCTGCGGCCCCAGCCCCTCACAGGTTTCGAGCAGGGCCTGAAGGCCGAGCAGGTGAGCTTCGCCTATGGGAAGGATGAGGTGATATCCAGCCTGGATCTAGAGGTGCCCTGTGGTGCAACCGTGGCCCTGGTGGGTCCAAGTGGGGGTGGCAAGAGCACGATCATCGATCTCTTTTGTCGCTTCCACGATCCCCAGCGGGGTCGACTGACGATTGACGGCATTGATTTTAGGCAGGTGGCTCAGGCTGATCTGCGCGCCCTCATCTCCGTGGTCGATCAGAACACTTTTCTGTTCAATGACAGCGTCGCCAACAACATCGCCTATGGCCACGCCGAGGCTTCAGCTGAGACGATCGAGGCAGCAGCCCGGGCCGCTAATGCCCACAATTTCATAGTGCAGTTGCCCCAGGCCTATGAAACTCCAATTGGTGAGAATGGCACCATGCTCTCTGGCGGACAGCGTCAGCGCATCGCTATTGCCAGGGCCCTGATCAAGAACGCCCCGATCCTCTTCCTGGATGAGGCCACATCGGCCCTCGATTCCGCCTCAGAGCAGCTGGTCCAGGAAGCGCTCGACCGCTTGATGCAGCATCGCACCACCTTGGTGGTGGCGCACCGGCTCTCCACCATCGTCAATTCCGATCGGATCTGTGTGATTGAAGCAGGCAGGCTGGTTGAGGCCGGCACCCACAGCGAGCTCCTGGCTAGCGGCGGTCGCTATGAGTCCCTATTTTCCACCCAGTTTGCAAGGGCTGGAACCCCTTAGGGAATTTCCCATAGACGCTGTCCCCTTTTTGGGTTTGCTCCTG
>NZ_JAGQCR010000032.1:0-18982 GCF_024346295.1 Cyanobium sp. BA20m-14 | reverse complement strand
CCCACCCAACCTCCGCCATGGCCGTTCAGGTTCTGATCCCCACCCCCCTGCAGAAGTTGACCAACAACGAGGCCAGCGTTGATCTGGAAGCCAGCAGCGTGGATGCCCTGATCGACGCCCTTGAGCTGCATTACCCAGGCATCAAGGGCCGCCTCTGTGATGAGGCCGGCAAGCTGCGTCGTTTTCTCAACGTCTATGTAAATAGCGAGGACATCCGTTTCCTCGACCACCAGGCCACCCCCCTCAAGGACGGCGATGAGGTGAGCATCGTGCCAGCAGTTGCCGGTGGTTGATCCCAGAATGGGGCAAGAGATTCACTTACGCCCCAGCCCCAACCCATGAACCAGGCTCAGATTCAACCTGGCGATTGCACCGGCCAGGCCGACTGGCAGGCCAAGGCCCTGCTATTCGACTACCGCCTGGCTGCCAATCCGGTGCGCCGTGGTCTCACCGAACCGATTGGCTACCACCAGTGGGGAGCAGCCCTGCACCAGTCGGGTGGCACGGCAGTTCTACCTCTGGATCTGAGTGGGGAGCTGGGCTGCAATGGCCCGGCCACCAGCCCAGCCCTGGCGGCCCATTTCTTGCGGATCCTTCCAGGAGAGGGGCTAAAGGCTGCTGCCAATGCCACCAGCTCACTCTTTTTTGTGCTCCAAGGCAAAGGGGAGCTGCGCTGGGGAGGCCAGAGGCTGAACTGGGGCGCGGGCGACCTGCTAGTGCTTCCCGCCGGAGAGACCCCACTGCTGCAGGCTGAGCAAACCAGCGTTCTCTACTGGGTGCATGACGGGCCGCTGTTGGATTTTCTCGGCGTAACTGCCTCAAGCGCCCGCTTCGATCCCACACACTACCCCGCAGCCCTGCTGGAGAAGGAGCTCGCCCAACTTCTGGCCGACCCGAGCTCCGCCCGCAGTAACAGACTCAGCCTGCTACTGGCCAATAGGGACCTGCCCCAGAGCCGCACGGTCACCCACACCCTCTGGGCCATGTTCGGAGTCGTACCCGCCGGGGTAATCCAACCACCCCATCGGCACCAGTCGGTAGCCCTCGATCTGATCATCGACTGCGAGCCCGGCTGCCACACCCTGGTGGGCACCGAAATCGACGCCAACGGCCAGATTGTCAATCCCCAGCGCATCGAGTGGGAATCGGGTGGGGCCTTCATCACCCCGCCTGGCCATTGGCACTCCCACGTCAATACCAGCGGTCGCCAGGCCCGCCTGCTGCCAATTCAAGATTCGGGCCTACACACCTACCTGCGTAGCCTGGACATCCGCTTTGCCGGTGGGCTCCAAACTGGCGATTGAGGCGCCGGCTTCGGAGCTGCTGGCATCGGCCCGGGCAACGACGGCCCGGAATGCATCCCCCTCAATCGTTTCATCCCGGATCAGCAGGTCCACGAGTTCGTCGATCAGGGGTCGGCGGGGCTCCAGCAATGCCACCGCCTGCTCAAGGGCTGTAGCTGCCAGCTCCCTCACCAAAACATCGATGCGGTTACCTGTTTCACGGGAGTAGGGGGGATCGGAGCGGAGCCAGTCGCGTCCCAGGAACACCTCCGTACCGTCGCCCTCCAGGGCCACCGGCCCGAGGCTGGAGAAGCCGTAGCGGGTGACCATCTCGCGGCTGATGCGGGTGACCAGGTCCAGGTCACCGCTGGCTCCCTGGGTAACTTCCCCGGCACCAAACACCACCAACTCGGCGGCCCGGCCGCCAAGGGCCACCACCAGTCGGGCCTGCAGGTAGGCCTTGCTGATCAACCCCGAATCCAGGATCTCTTCATCGGGCACCATCCGGGCAAAACCACCTACGCCTCCAGCTCTGGGCAACAAGGTGACCTTGTCGAGGGGGTCGGCATGGGGCACGAGGGTGGCCAGTAGGGCATGGCCCACCTCGTGATATGCGATCAGTCGCTTCTTGGCGCTGTCCTGCAGGGGGGCGGCGGCCAGGCCCATGGTGATCCGCTCAAGGGCCCCAGCCATGGCCCCATCATCAATTTCAGCCAGGTGGTGGCGGGCGGTGAGGATGGCGGCCTCGTTGAGCAGGTTGGCCAAATCTGCGCCGGAGAAGCCGGGCGTACGACTGGCCCAGGCCGAGAGAGACACTGCTGCTGCCAGGGGTCTGCTGCGGGCATGCACGGCCAGAATGGCCTCGCGGCCGCGGCGGTCAGGCAGATCAATAGTGATTCGGCGGTCGAAGCGGCCCGGCCGCATCAGGGCCGTATCCAACACATCTGGGCGGTTGGTGGCAGCCAGCAAAATCACGCCGGAATTGTCTGCAAAGCCATCCATCTCGGTGAGCAGCTGGTTGAGGGTCTGCTCCCGCTCGTCGTTGCCGCCACCGATACCAGCCCCCCGTTGACGACCGACCGCATCGACTTCATCGATAAAAATGATGCAGGGGGCCTTGGCCTTGGCCTTACGGAACAGATCCCGCACCCGGCTGGCCCCCACCCCAACAAACATCTCGACGAACTCAGACGCTGCCATCGAGAAAAAGGGAACTCCCGCTTCCCCGGCAATGGCCCGAGCCAGCAGGGTTTTACCGGTGCCGGGGGGGCCAATCAGCAGTACACCCTTGGGGATTTTGGCGCCGACGGCGGTGAACCGTTCTGGCTCCTTCAGAAAGGTGACCACCTCCTGGAGCTCCTCCTTGGCTTCGGCGATGCCGGCCACATCCTCAAAGCGCACCGTCACATCGCCCTCGGCCTGCAACCTGGGCTTGCTGCTGCCGAATCCCATGGTCCGGTTGGCCACCTGGGCCGAGCGGCGGATCAACAGGGCCAGCCCCCCCAGCAGCAGTAGCACCAGCAGGCCGTTGGCCACCAGGCCAGCTGCGGCGCCATCGGAGCGGTCATCCCGCACCGTCAGGGGGACCTTGGCTGCTTCGGCCGTACGCAGCAGCAGCTGGTCATTGCTGAAGACAGGAACGGTTGCCTGACGGCCATCGTCAAAACGGACCCGGACCTCCCTTTGCCGCAGTGAAAGCTCCAGGTCTTTGACCCGTCCAGCGCGCAGATCGCCCAGCAGCTGGCTGTAGGAAGGACTTGGCTTCCCTGGGGCGAGAGGGCTCAGCTGGAGAGGTGGCCTGTCCGCAGGGAGGCTGGCGCTCACAGAGTTGAAACTTTGAGATCAGTTTAGCCATTTGACGAAAGGGCAGTCAGCAGCGGAGGATCTTGGTTTGGCCGACGGTGCGCGGGAATGGCTGTTCCAAAGAAGAAAAAATCCAAGGGCAAACGCAACCAGCGTCATGCCACCTGGAAAGGCAAAGCCGCAGCGGCAGCTCGCAATGCCCTCTCGATCGGCAAAGCCGTGCTGAGTGGCCGCGCCCAGGGCTTTATCTATCCCGTTGCTGAAGAGGGCGACGCCGACGAGAGCTGAGCTTCAGCTGGGCCCAGATCCAGCCAGCCAACGGCGGCGGCCGTCGAGGGTTGCGTAACCGGTGGCCCGGTCGATCAGAGGATCCTGGTATAGAGCTGGAGGCAGGGATTCGAGGCTGGAGCGCACAATTCGGTCGAGCTCCCCTGCCGGCAGCCAGCCTTCCCCCCGTCGCCGCTGGCGGGCTTCGGCCTGGAAACGCCAGCGCCTCGGCATGGTCCAGCTCTGGGGCCTTAGCAGCCAGAGCTGCTCAAACGTTTGCCAGAGGGGTTGGTAGGCCTCCAGGGCCCGGTCCCAGCGGGACCCCCCACTGCCAAGACTTTGGCTAGTTAGGGGCTGGCAACCAAGCAACCAGCCCTCCAGCAGCAGCACATCGGCCTCCAAGAGCCTTTCGCCGCAACGGTCGCCCTGGCCAGCCCGCAGGGCCTTGTCAAAGCGGGGCAGTCGAAGTTTTCCGCCCCGCTGCCAGTTGTCCACACAGGCCTGGGCCAGCTGGGTGTCATGGCAGCCGGGGAGCACCCGCGACACGCCAAAAGGATTGCCTGCCAGGGCTTGTAAGCGCTGGTCCCACGGCAAGTAGAAATCATCAATGGAGCAAACGGCCAGGGTCAGCCCCTGGGCTGCGGCCCTTTGCTGCAGAAGGCTGCCGAGGGTGGTCTTGCCGGCCCCCACGGGGCCGTTGAGGGCCACAACAGCCCTCTGAGCGCTGGAGCCCAGGGCTACCAACTGGGCCAGCAGGGGGGCGACAAAGTGCTGCTCAAGGCCGGGATCGGTTGCCATCAAGTGCCGAGTTTGAAGGCTTCTAGCACCACTGCGTACACCGCGCCGATGCGCAGGTTGTCGAGCACCACCCAGCCGAGCCCGGGCTGGGTGGGGGCCAGCCGGCCCCGCAGCCGCACGAGCAGTTCCACCAGCACCAGCATCAGCACCACGGCCAGGGGGCGACCACCTGGGAAATTCGCCAGCAAGTAGGCGGTAACGTTGCTGCCGCCGTAGAAGCCAAATAGCATGGCCAGAAGCACGGTGCTGCGGTAGCGCCAACTGCCGCGCATGTTGCCCAACAGCAGGGCAGCGAGCCGCTCAAGGGCCCGGTTGAAGCGGGTGCGCTGGAGGGGCAGGCGCGTCACGGCTGGGCGATCTCCAGCAGCTCATGCAAATAGGAGAGCGTGATCTGGCTGCCCTGGCAAGCGGGTCCCCTCAACACCTTTACCTGGGGGCCCAGTTCGCTCACCACTGCCCGGGCCCGGGCAAAACGCTCCGGAGCTTCCGCAGCGCCGTAGTGGCTGGCCGTTATCAGACAGGCCAATCCGGCCCCATCGGCGGCGGCCAGGCCATGGCCTGAATCCTCCAGGGCCAGCCCCCGCTCGGCGCCAAGCCCCAACTGCCGCAGGGCTAGTAGGTAGGCCTCGCAATCGGGTTTCTTGCGGGCCACATCTTCACCGCACACCCAGAAGCTGAAGCAGTCGGCCAGGCCGCCCAGAACGTGCTCAGAGAGGGCGGCGACGGCCCGGCGGCCGCTGGTGGTGACGATGACCTGGGCCAACCCGGCTGCAGCTGCCTCCCGGATCAGCTCGGCCACCCCAGACCTGAGCCCCAGCTCGCCTGAGGCCAGAAGCGAGGCGTAGTGCTCCTGCTTGCGGGCCTGTAGATCAGCGACCAGGGCAGGGTCGGCTGGGTGGCCCTGCCACTGCTGGAGAGCAAAGGCGAGCCGCTCTTGACCACCGCTGATGGTCAGCAGCTCGCCGTAGCGAGCGCTATTCCAGTGCAGGGGTACACCTGCAGCGGCGAAGGCCCGGTTGAACGCCCGGCGATGGCCTTCCCTTTCGGTCTCAGCCAGGGTGCCATCCACATCCCATAACAGGGCCCCTAAGGCCATCGAGCCGAAACGCGGGACGAAGGCAGGTTAAGGGGCATGCATGGCGGCGACTTGGCCAGCACAATGGCACCAACTTGGAAACTTTCGTTGCTGCCAGCCCTAGATGAGCAACGCTGGCACCTGCCTGCCCCGTTGGCCCCTGGAGCCCTGAGCCAGGCGCCGGCTGCAAACCCCCTGCCTGAGGCCCTATTGGCGGTTCTGGGGCGACGGGGCTTCACCAGCCCAGAGCAGATCGGGGCCCTGCTCGATCCGCCCGCCGCTCCGGCCGCCGGTCGCCACTTCGCCGATCTGGCCAAGGCCGTGGCCCGGCTCAAAAGGGCCTGTGGGCAGGGCGAGCAAGTAGCAATTTGCGGGGATTACGACGCCGACGGCATGACCAGCACGGCCCTGCTGGTGGGTGTGCTCCAGCGACTGGGAGCCAGGCCGATCGCCGCCATCCCCAGCCGCATGGATGACGGCTATGGCCTGAACGCCGCCATGGTCGAGCGCTTAGCCGAGCAGGGTGTGGCCCTGCTGGTGACGGTAGACAATGGCGTCTCGGCACTCGAGGCCCTGGAGCGGGCCGAGGCCCTCGGCATCGAAGCGATCCTCACCGACCACCACGCGATTCCAGATCCCCTGCCGCCCCACCTGGCCCTGCTCCATCCCCAGCGAACCCCGGCGGACTCTCCCTATCGGGGCCTGGCCGGGGTGGGCCTGGCCTACGTGCTGGCCTCGGCCCTTTGCCATAGCCTGCGCCGGGCCGATGGGCTGAAGATTGCGCTCGACTTGTTCTGCATAGGCACCATCGCCGACATGGCGCCCTTGGTCGGGGTCAACAGGCGCTGGCTGATCGATGGCTTGCCCGAACTGGGTCGCAGCCCCCTGGTCGGCCTGCAGGCTCTCCAACAGCTGGCGGGTCTCGACGATGGGCCCCTGAACGCCCAGGCGGTGGGCTTTCAGATAGCCCCTCGCATCAATGCCGTGGGCCGGCTGGGCGATCCCCAGCTGGTGGTGGAGCTCCTCACCACGGAAGATCCGGATCGGGCCCTGGCCCTGGCCCGCGAGTGTGAAGGCCTGAACCGGCAGCGACGCGAGCTCTGCAGCGCCATTGAGGCCGAGGCCCTGGCCCTGCTGGAGGCAGATGGTCCACGCCGGCCGGCCTTCCTGCTGCTGGCCCAGAACCATTGGCACCACGGGGTGATCGGCATTGTCGCCGCAAGGCTGGTGGAGCGATTTGGCCTGCCTGCCGCCCTGCTGGCCGGGGAGGGCAATGGTCGCCTGCGGGCCTCGGTGCGGGCCCCGCGCGGTTTTGCGGTGGACCAAGCCCTGCAGCAGTGTGCGCCCCTGCTGGAGCGCTTTGGCGGCCATCCCGCAGCGGGGGGTTTCACGGTGCGGGCTGACCAGGTGGCGGCCCTGCACGCCGAACTGGAGGGGCTCGCCCAGAGCTGGCTGCAACAGAGCGGCAGGGGTACCCCGGTGGAACCGGAAGCCCTGCTGGGCCTGGGCCAGGTTGACCGCGATTTCCTGCACCAGCTGCAACGGCTGGAGCCCTTCGGTATCGGTCATCCAGATCCGGTGTTCTGGAGCCAGGGCTGCCAGGTTGCCTCCCAAAAGCTGTTACGGGGCGGCCACCTCCAGTTGGAGCTGGTGCAGGGCGAGCATCGCCTAAGGGCCATGGGCTGGCGCTGGCAGGGCCCAGCCAACCTGCCGGCCAGGGTGGATGCGGCCTACCGGCTCAGGCTGGATCAATGGCAGGGCCAGGAGCGCCTGCAGCTGGAGCTGGTGGGCCTGCGGCCCAGTGCCAGCGAAGCTGACGGCGAGGCGGAAGTGGTGCTGCGGCGCCGCGATCGCACCTACTGGTGTAGGCGAGCAGGGTCTGGCCTGGTGGTGCGCAACGCGGCCGGTGACGAACTCAGCAGCGAAGAGGCCTCAAGCCATGACCACCCTTACGTCCGCGCCTTGATCCAGGATGCGGCCATCGCCCTGGGCCTAGTCGCATGAGCGGACAACCCCTGCAGCTGAGAGGTCTCCAGCTGGCTGGTCTGCTGCTGCTTGGCCTGCTGGTGGGTCTGGCCTGCTGGCCCCTCAACTTGATGGACCACGCCCAGGACCTGCTGCTGCAACAGTTGCCAGGTTTCAGTGGCGACTTCTGGACGCTCCGCACCCTGGTGATCGCCCTTGCACCCATTGGGGTGATGCCCCTGCTGCTGCTGCTCCAGTCAGGGAGGCTGGCCCGCGGGGCCGGCTCCGGCATTCCCCAGACCCTCGAAAGCATCGAGAACCCCAGCCAGGCCCCCATGCTGATGGCACCCTTTGCCACGGTGGCTCGCCTGGCCCTCTGGAGTGCCGCCAGCCTGGCCCTGATGCCCCTGGGTAGGGAGGGCCCGGTGGTGCAGGTTGGCGCTGCGGTGGCCCAAGCCCTGCGCCGCCGCTTCCCCAGCCTGCTGGCTGGGATCAACCCCGCTTCGTTGATGGCAATCGGAGCCGGCGCCGGCTTGGCGGGCGGGTTCAACAGCCCCTTGATGGGCACGGTGTTCGTATTCGAGGAGCTCACCGGTCGCTTCCAACCGTCGGTGATCTGGCCTGCGGCTGTGGTGTGCAGCGCCGCTGCCCTGGTCAGCAATCTTGACGGGATACCGCTGTTCACCCTGGGAATGGTTCAGACGCTCAGACCGGAATGGCAGCAATTGCTCTGGGCCCTGCCCCTCGGTGTGGGCGGCGGACTACTGGGTGGTCTGTTCAGCCGAATCCTCTGGCAGGTCACCACACTTCTGCGCCCGCGACTACGCAAACGGCCCCTGGTCTGGGGGCTGGGGCTCGGCCTGGCCCTTGGCTTATTGGCCCTGGCCAGTGGTGGCAGGAGTGGCGGCGACGGCGAAGCCCTTATGGTTCAACTGCTTGATGGGCAGGGCAGCCTGCCGGTTCCAGGCTCTCCGCTCAGCATCGTCGGCTGGCTACTGATGCTGTTGGCCCGGATCGGGGCGCCCGTGCTGGCCTTGGCGGCTGGGATTCCTGGCGGCCTGATCGATCCAGCCTTTGCCATCGGGGCCCTTTTCGGCAGCGGCACCATGGAGCTCCTGGGCGCCGATGCCCAGCTTGGCCTGGCCCTGGGGATGGCCTCGGGACTGGCCGGCGCCACCCAGCTGCCCCTGATGACCGTGCTGTTTGCCCTGCGCATGGCCGGCGACCAGCAGTGGCTCTTTGGCATCCTCCTGAGCGCGGTGATCGGTGCGGCCATTGGCCGCAAGATTCAGCCGGAGCCGATCTATCACGCCCTATGGCAATTGGGCCGAAGCCCAGACCAACTGACCGATCAGAGGGCGCCGCGGCGATAGAAAAGAACGAAGATCACGGCAGGACCCGCCAGGGTGATCAGGGCCAGGGCGGCGAAATTGGCGATCAGGTGGAAGTCGATACCCATGGAAATAACTGCGCTGGAGCGGATCTCAATCACCACCTTAGGCGTGGTAGACACCGGCCGGCTGGCCCCTGGCCCCACTGTGATGGCTTGTCACAGCGATGGCTTGCCAAAGCGATTGCTTGTCATAGCAGGGTGGGATGGCCTAGCTATGACCGATGGGTCACAAGAGTGATGGGTCACAACAGGGGAGAGGGGAGTTGGTGCTGCATCAGTGGCTGCGGAGCCTGCTGCCGACTGGACCCCAGCCAGCGCCAGGAGGCCATCGCCGCCCTCAGCCCCAGCCAGAAGGAGCAGTATCTGGCGATGGTGGGGGCTGACGGCTGGTGCATTCACTACAACACTGGCTCCCGCAACTGCCGCATCTACGCCAATCGACCGGATTTCTGCAACGTCGCCAACCTGGTCAAGTTATTTGGCTCAGCCGGGGATCCCGGAGCTGGCGACAGGCTGGCAATCGCCTGCTGCAAGCAGCAGATCCGCAGTGAATACGGCGGCCGTGGCAGGGTGATGGGGCGCTTTCTTCGCGCTATTCGAGTTGATTGATGAGCAGTGAATCCGAGCCCAAATCAGAGCGCGAATTAGCGGGCGAGCTCGAGGGTGAATTGGAGAGGGATTCTGGGCTGGCTTCCTCAGAGCTTGAGGAGCTGGCGTCACCAATCCACGCCGGGAGCTGGGGGGCGGCCTTTGCCAGCACCTTCACGACGGTTTTTCTGGCCGAGCTCGGCGACAAAACCCAACTGGCAGCCCTGCTGCTCTCGGCCCAGTCAGGTCGACCTGTGGTGGTCTTCATTGGCGCCTCCCTGGCCCTGATCTGCTCCAGCCTGGTGGGGGTGCTGCTCGGACGCTGGCTCGCCCGGCTGATGGCTCCCCAACAACTGGAGCGCCTGGCCGGAATCCTGATGGTGGCGCTGGGCCTCTGGCTTGGCCGGCAGGCGGTGCTGGGCCTGGTGCCAGCCACCCCAGACCTGCCCCTGAATTGATCGGCCCGTAGCCATGACCCTTGCCCTGCTTGCCTCCACCTTCGTCACCGTGTTCCTGGCCGAACTGGGGGACAAGACCCAGCTGGCCATCGTCAGCATCAGCGGCACCTCTACCCGGCCGGGAGCGGTGTTTGCCGGCAGTTCGGCAGCCCTGGTGCTGGCCAGCCTGCTCGGCGCGGCAGCGGGTGGCTCGCTGTCTGCGGTGATCCCCACCAATGCCCTGCAACTGGCCGCCTCAGTTGGTTTCCTGGTGATTGGCGTGCAACTGATCCGGCGCTCAGGAAAACTCGAAAGCGCAGATCAGCCGGCCGACTAAGATCACACCATCAGGCCACGGTGGCCGTGGGCATCGCTCCGAGCCCAGCCCGCCATCAACCAGCCCGATCCTCCAGCCCGATCAGCTGCCTCCCCATCCACCACCGCCCCATATCCGGGGAATTCCTGTGGTGGCCCCGCCAACCAACACTCACTCCAATGAAGTTCACGGTCGCCGACCTGCTCGACCAACTTCCAGCCGATGAAGCCCTGCCGCTGCCAAAGCTGGAAAAAGCCCTGGGGCTGAGCCAGCAATCTGAGAAGTTGCAGCTCCAGATCGGCCTGCAAGGCCTCAGCAAGCTTGGCCTGATCACCCTGCAGGAAGCGGGCGTTGCCCGGCTCCAGGATCCCGAGCTGATTCCTGCCAGGCTGCGCTGCAGCAGCAAGGGTTTTTGCTTTGCCCTGAGGGAAGACGGCGGCGAGGACATCTACATCCGCGACCACCAGCTCAACCACGCCTGGAACGGCGATCGGGTGCTGGTCAAGGTGACCCGGGAAGGGGGCCGCCGCCGCTCACCAGAGGGCGGTGTCCAGTGCATTCTCGAACGCCATACCCCGTCCCTGCTGGCCCAGGTGGAACAGCTGGAGGACAGGTTGGTGGCCACCCCCCTGGACGACCGGCTGCTGACCGCGGTGGAATTGCCCGGCAGCGATACCAGCTATCTCGATAGCGAGCAGAACTCGGTGGTCGAGGTGCTGGTGGATCGCTACCCCGTGGGCCAGTTCGGGCCCCAGGGCCATGTGGCTCGCAGCCTGGCGGTCAATGGTGGCGAAGCCGCCGATCTCGACCTACTGCTCACCAAACACCGTCTCCACAACAGGGCCCAGGCACCGCGGGCCACCCTCAAGGCCCTGGCGGCCAAAGACCGCACGGACCTCACTGACCAGCCGACCCTGCTGCTGGAGCCCTGGACAGGTAAGGAGGCCCCCGGCCTGCCAGCCCTGGGCCTGGAGCAAAGGGAAGGTGGCTGGACCCTGTGGCTGCACAGTCCGGCCATCAGCGAGCGCTACACCCCAGGCGGCGCCCTCGACATCTGGCTGCGGGAGCAGGCCGATGCCCTCTGCGTGGGGCGGGAATGGCTGCCCCTGCTCAGTTCTGCCCTAGCTAAGGCCAGCGCCTTCAAGGTGGGTGAAGCCCAGGCGGCCCTCTCGGTAGCCCTGGAGCTCAATTCTGCAGGCCAGTTGGAGCACTATCGCTTCAGCCGCAGCATGATCAAACCGGTGGCCTGTGCGGCAGCCGACGCCCTCAATGCCCTGGCCGAGCGCAAGCCCAAAAGCCGCACCCTGCCGGCGGCACTCAAAGGCCTCAAGGACCAACTGCCCCTGGTGGAACAGCTGGTTGCCCTGACAGCTCTGCTGCGTCAAGCGCGCCAGACCAACGGCTCTCTGGATCTGAACCTGCCCCAGCCCGCCATTGACAGCCTGGGCGATCTGGCCGTGCCGGGGCCGGATCTGCCCCTGGAGGGATGGCTGGTGACCCTGGAGGACCACCACCCGATCGCCCTGCTGCGCGAAGCGGTGCTGCTGGCCGAACGGGCCCTCGGCCAGCATCTGGCCGGACTGGGCCTGCCGGCGATCTACAGCACCAACGCCAGTGCCGATGCCAGCGACCTCAACGACGTGGCCCGCGCCGCCCTGGCCCTTGACATCCCCCTGGAACTGGGGGAGGAAGGCAATGCCAGCGCCGCCGAACTGGCTGGGGCCTTTGCGGGCACAGACCGCAGCCGGGCTCTGCAACAGCAGCTCAAGGCGATCCTCAAACCGATGCTGCTCAGCGATGGGCCTGGAGCCCACGCCCTGACGGGGCTGGTGGACGGGGATAACGCCATCGCTCCCTGGTGTTGCCCGACTCTCCACTACGCCGATCTATGGAACCAGCAGCAGCTGGTGTTGCTGCTCACCGAGGGCAAGGACAGGCCCAGCGTGCGCCACAAAACAAGCGTTGACCTCGCCTCCGATGGCTGCCTGGGCAGCATCGACTGGCCCCTGCTGGCCCCGAGCCAGCTCAGCCCTTACCAAAAGGTGCTCGAGCATGGGCTGGTGCAGCGATTGATCGGCAGGCGGCGCTTCCTAAGCGAGCTCCAGGCAGACCTACTGGCCATGCTCCAGGCCCGCCAGGCCGAACCGCTGGTGGGCCAGGTGCTTCCCGGAGTGATCAGCGGGGTGCAGAGCTATGGCTTCTTCGTGGAGGTGCCTCCCTCCCAGGTGGAGGGGCTGGTGCACGTGAGCTCGCTGAAAGACGATTGGTATGAATACCGCTCCCGTCAAAACCGCCTGGTGGGTCGCAAGAACCGCCGGACCTACATGTTGGGGGACCAGGTGGAAGTGGAGATCCAGAAGGTGGATGTGCTGCGCCATCAGATTGACCTGGCGGTGGTGTTACCAGAGGGGGAGGAGCCCGACCCAGACGGACAGGACGAAGACACCCGGTACGAAGACAACCGGGGAGAAGACAACCCTGACGATGGGCCAGATCCATTTGCGCCGATCCCGGTTTTGGCAGGGGCCTGAGCATGGACGCCGCAGCCAGCAGTGCTCCCGTGGTGCTGGCGGTATCTGGCGCCTCGGCCCAGCCCCTGGCCCAGCGGGCCCTGCAACTGCTGCTCGAAGCCGGCGAGGCGGTAGAGCTGGTGGCCTCCCGCGGCGCCATCGGCGTATGGCAGGCGGAGCTGGGCCTGCGGGTGCCCTCCGAGCCAGCCGCCCAGGAGCGCTTCTGGCGGGAGCGCACCGGCACCAGCACGGGCCAGCTGCGCTGCCACCGCTGGAATGACCAGGCCGCCGGCATCGCCAGCGGCAGCTATCGCACCCGGGGAATGGTGATCCTGCCGGCCTCGATGGGCACCGTGGGGCGAATCGCCTCTGGGGTGGCCCTCGATCTGCTGGAGCGGGCCGCCGATGTCCACCTCAAGGAGGGCAGGCCCCTGGTGATCTGCCCGCGGGAAACCCCCTGGAACCTGATCCACCTGCGCAACCTCACCGCCCTCGCCGAAGCGGGCGCTCGCATCGCCCCGCCGGTGCCTGCCTGGTACCACCAGCCCCAGACCATTGAAGACATGGTCGATTTCCTGGTGATCCGCGTCTTCGACGTTCTGGGCTACGAACTTGGCAGCATGCGCCGTTGGCAGGGGCCACCCCACCAGCCAGGATCTCCAGGCGTCCCCTCCGCCTGATTCGGTTCCTGTCCGTTGGCCCTGCTGCAACGCCTGCTGCTGCTTCCCCTACTGGCCCCGCTGCTGCTGGTGTTGCTGGTGGGCGCCCTCAATCCCAGGCCCAGCCTTTCCCTGCGCCTGCTGATCTGGACTTCCCCCGCCCTGCCGATCGGCCTCTGGATCGCCCTTGCTGGTGGCGGCGGCGCTGGCCTCAGTGCCGCCGCCGCCGCCCTGGCCCTTGGCACGGGAGCGGGCAGCCCGCGCCGCCAGGGGAGTCGCCCGGCCCCTGAGCGGCCGCAGACCCGGGCGAAGGGGCCGGTTCCCCAACCAGCCCCGGCAGCCGGACCGCCGCGCCCACCGGGGGAACCAGCACCCACCGTGGCAGTGCCGTTCCGGGTGATCCGCAAGGGTCGCAGCAACGCCAATCCGGAACCCGTTGGGGCCCAGGCAAGGGCCGTTGGCGATGGCTGGGACTCAAGCAGCACCGACGACTGGTGAGCTGGTGGTGCAGGGCCATACCAGGCCTGCGTAAGGTTGGGTGAGATGCCGCAAGGGGCCTGCACCGGTGAGCGAATCCGCCCAACCTGCCACCAATGGGGAATCCCGGCCTGCCGCCGCCGCCAAGGCCAAGCCGCCGAGCCCGGAAGACCAGCCCTTTGACAGCTTTATCCCCAAGCTGCTGATGCCTGCATTGGCAGCAGAAATCCAGGGCTATGGCGGCCCCTCGCCGCAACTGGTCTTCGAGCAGGGACCGATGCCGGTGGTGGGTTCAGAGTGCTGGATGGTTAAGGGCGAGCTGCCCGGCCAGCGACGCTTCTGGCTCTGCTTCACCGCAGCCAACATCAATTCCGCCAAAACGGTGGCGGTGGCAGAGGGGGGCAGTGAACCCAGCCTGCTCGAGTCGTTCCTGATTGATGAGAAGAAGATGACCCTGGCGCTGCTGGTCTCGCGCCTTGTCCAGCGTCTCAACGGCCAGAAATGGCTCGGCCCGAACTGACGACCAAGCCCCCTACGATGCAAGAACAGCCGTAAGCCGCAACGCCAGATGGTGCCTCCCGCCGCGATTGCCACTGCCCCAGCCACCCCGGAAGCCCCGGCGACCAAGGATCCGGTCAGGGACACGATCCTGACCCCCCGCTTCTACACCACGGATTTTGACGCCATGGCGGCGATGGATCTGCAGCCCAACGTGTTGGAGCTGGAGGCCATCTGCGAGGAGTTCCGCAAGGACTACAACCGCCACCATTTCGTGCGCAACGACGAATTCGACGGGGCGGCAGCCAAACTCGACCCCAAAACCCGCCAGGTGTTTGTTGAGTTTCTTGAGCAGAGCTGCACTTCGGAATTTTCCGGCTTCCTGCTTTACAAGGAGCTGAGCCGCCGGATCAAAAGCAAAAACCCCCTGTTGGCCGAATGCTTCGCCCACATGGCCAGGGATGAGGCCCGCCATGCCGGCTTCCTGAACAAGGCAATGGGAGATTTTGGGCTGCAGCTCGATTTGGGCTTTCTGACGGCTAACAAGGCCTACACCTTCTTCAAACCCAAGTTCATCTTTTACGCCACCTACCTGAGCGAAAAGATCGGTTACTGGCGTTACATCGCTATCTATCGCCACCTGGAGCAACATCCCGAGAGCAAGATCTTCCCGATCTTTAACTTCTTCGAAAACTGGTGCCAAGACGAAAACCGCCATGGCGACTTCTTTGACGCCCTAATGAAGGCCCAACCAGCCACGGTACGTGGCCTGACGGCACGTCTGTGGTGTCGCTTCTTCCTGCTGGCCGTGTTTGCCACCATGTACGTGCGCGACGTGGCCCGCAAGGAGTTCTACGAAGCCCTTGGCCTCGATGCCCGCGCCTACGACAAGGTTGTAATTGCCAAGACCAACGAGACCTCCGCCCGGGTATTCCCCGTGGTGCTCAACGTCGACCATCCCAAGTTCTATGTGCGCCTAGAGCGGCTGGTGAGCAACAACGCCGGACTGAGTGCAGTCGATGCCAGCTCCGCGCCGGCGCCGCTGAAGCTGCTGCGCAAACTGCCCTTGTGGATCGCCAATGGAGCTGAAATGGCCAAGCTCTACCTGATGGCCCCGATCCGCAGCGAGCAGTTCCAGGCCGCTGTGCGCTGAGCCCAGCCTGAACCGGGTTCCTTTCGGAGCCAACATCTTCTGCCCCCGCCCCCTCGCCGATCTGCCTTGGTTGCCTCCACTCCCGTTTCGGGCGCAAACCCCGCTTGCTTTGACACCAGCTGGCTGCCGCGGCTCGAATCCCTGCTGGCCGCTGGTCGGGGGGCCGGCGCCGACCTAGTGGAGATATTTCTGGAACGTACCGACCATCTGGGCGTTTTGGCCGAGCAGGAGGTAATCACCAATGTCAGCCCATCCTTCGGCATGGGAGCTGGGATTCGGGTATTCCGCGGCGAGCGCGACGGCTTTGTCAGCACCAACGACTTAAGCGCCCAGGGCCTGCTCCAAGGCCTGGATCAGGCACTGGGCATGCTGGGCCTGATGCTCAGCAGCGGCCCTTCAAGCGGTCCATCGAAGGGTTTCGAGGGCCTGGGTGCCCTCAGAGACTTCAGCGCAGTCAAGAGCGACTGGCTGGAACGCTGCCCTTCCCTGGCTGAAGCCACGGCGAAACTGCTGGAGGGCACCGCCAGGCTCGCCCAGCATGGCGAGCACCTGCAGGCCCGCCGGGGCAGCTATTCCCGCGACTGGCAGAGCGTGCTGGTGGCCGCCAGCGACGGCACCTTTGCCCGCGACATCCGCCTGCACCAGTCTTTGGGGCTAAATGTGCTCGCTGCCGACGGCGACCACCGCGCCGGCCTGGGCCGCCGCTACGGCACCTCCGATCGGCCCGACGACCTACGCGACTGGGACGCCGATGCTGCGGCCCAGGATGTGTGCACCAGTGTGGGCACCATGCTCTACGCCGACTACGTGGAAGCCGGCCAGATGCCAGCGGTGCTCGCCAACCGCTTCGGCGGTGTGATTTTTCATGAGGCGTGCGGCCACCTGCTCGAAACCACCCAGGTGGAGCGGGGCACCACCCCCTTTGCCGACAAGGTGGGCGAATCCATCGCCCATGAAGCCGTTACGGCCATCGATGAGGGCCTCAGTGAGGGAGCTTTCGGCTCCCTCTCGATGGATGACGAGGGCATGGAGCCCCAGCGGACGGTGCTGATCGAAAGGGGTGTGTTGAAGGGTTTCCTGAGTGACCGCGCCGGTGAGCTGCGCACCGGCCATGGCCGCACCGGCAGCGGTCGCCGCCAGAGCCATGCCTTTGCCGCCGCCAGCCGCATGCGCAACACCTTTATCGCCGCCGGCCCCCACACCCCCGACCAGCTGATCGCCTCGGTTGACAAGGGGCTGTATTGCAAATCGATGGGCGGCGGCAGTGTGGGCCCCACGGGCCAGTTCAACTTCGCCGTGGAGGAGGGCTACCTGATCGAGAACGGCCAACTCACCAAGCCGGTGAAGGGAGCCACCCTGATTGGCGAAGCCAAGGAGGTGATGCCGCGCATCTCGATGTGTGCCAATGATCTGGAGCTGGCCGCCGGGTTCTGCGGCTCGGTCAGCGGCAGCATCAACGTGACCGTCGGCCAACCTCACATCAAGGTGGAATCAATCACCGTCGGGGGGCGCTGACCATGGCTGACAACCGCCTCAACCTCGAAGCCCTCAGCGCCCGGCTCCAGCAGCTGGCCCAGGCCGCCGCCATCCATCAATGGGACCTGGGGGCCTCCTGCAGCACCGACACCTCCGTGCAGGTCGACCGCGGTGAAGCCAAACAGATGAAAGGTGCCCAGCGCAGCGCCATCACCGTGCGGGTGTGGAACGACAAGGGCCTGGTGGGAATCACCAGCACCTCGGATCTCAGCGACGCTGGCCTGGAGAGGGCCCTTGTCGGCGCCCACGCCGCCAGCGCCTTTGGCAACTCCGAGGAAACGCCCGCCTTCTCCCCCCTGGCCACCGCCCCCCTGGTCAGCCTGGATCAGCCCCTGCGAGAGCCCCAGCCGATCCTGACCCTGCTGGAGAGCCTCAAAGAAACCGAGCGACAACTGCTCGATCGCCATGGCGCCATCGGTACGGTGCCCTACAACGGCCTGGCCCAGCGCAGCAGTGAGCGCCTCTACCTCAACAGTGATGGGGCCCGCCGGCACCAGTTGCTCACCACCGCCAGCATCTACCTCTATGCCCGGGCAGAAGAGGCTGGCCGCAAACCCCGCAGCTCCGGCGCCGTGCGGATGGCCTACGGCACCGCCGACCTTGACATCGCTGGCTGCATAGAAGAGGCGGCCGAGCGCACCATCGCCCACCTCGACTACGCCCCGATCGAAACCGGCTCGTACACATGCGTGTTCAGCCCGGAGGCCTTCCTCGACCTGATCGGCGCCTTCAGCAGTTTGTTCAACGCCAGATCGGTGCTCGATGGGGTCAGCCTCAGCCAGCGCGACTCCCTCGGCCAGAGCCTGGCCGTGCCCTTCCTGAACATTCGGGACAACGGCCTGCACCCCGGCAATATCGGCGCCTCGCTGTTTGATGGCGAGGGAACGCCGACCGCCCCCCTGGAATTGGTGGAGGGCGGCATACTCCGCAACTTCCTGCACTCGGAGGCCACGGCCCGGGCCTTTGGGGTGGCCCCCACCGGCCACGCCGGTATGGGGGCCAAGGTGGCTGTAGGCCCAGACTGGTTTGAGATCGGGCCTACCCCCGGCAGCGGCGGCGGCCAGCAGGGGCTGGATCGTTTCGGCCATGGGGGGCCCCTGGTGGTGATCGATTCCCTCTCTGCCCTGCATGCCGGTGTCAAAGCCAGCCAGGGCTCCTTCTCCCTGCCCTTCGACGGCTGGCTGGTGGCCGGCGGGGTCAGCCGCTCCATCGAAGCAGCCACCGTGGCAGGCGACATCCGCAAGCTGCTCCAGGCAATCGTTGGCTTTGAGGGGGAGGCCAAGGTGACCCCCGATGGGCTCTGCCCCTACGTGTGGGTTGAGGGCCTCTCAATCACCGGCGAGGCTTGAAAATCCTGTTCTGGGGCACGCCCGCCTACGCCGTGCCCAGCCTGGAGGCCCTGGTGGCTGCCGGTCATGGGGTGGTGGGGGTGGTGAGCCAGCCGGATCGCCGCCGCGGCCGAGGCAAGGAGCTGCAGCCCAGCGCCGTTAAGGCCCGGGCCTTGGAGCTGGGTCTGCCGGTATTCACGCCGGAGCGGATCAGGCGCGAGCCCGAGGCCCAGGCCCAGCTTGGGGCCCTCGGCGCCGATGTGTCCGTGGTGGTGGCCTTCGGCCAAATTCTGCCGCCGGAGGTGCTGGCCCAGCCACCCCTGGGCTGCTGGAACGCCCATGGCTCCCTGCTGCCCCGCTGGCGGGGAGCGGCGCCGATTCAGTGGTGCCTGCTGGAGGGTGACAGGGAAACCGGGGTGGGGATCATGGCCATGGAGCCAGGGCTCGACACCGGGCCGGTGTTGTTGGAGCGCTCCCTTGCCATTGGCCCGCTGGAGAACGCCCGCCAGCTGGGACAGCGGCTAGCCCAGCTCAGCGCAGAGCTGCTGGTCGAGGCCCTGCCCCGCATCGAGGCCACCGGAACGGGCCCGGAAGCCGAACGGCTGGCCCGGCTGGAGGTGCGTCCCCAGGGGGCAGCAGGGCTCAGCGTGGCCCGCTTGCTGACCAAAGCCGACGCGGTAATCGACTGGGGCGCATCAGCGGTGGCAATCCACCGGCGGGTGATGGGGCTGTACCCCAATGCCCACACCAGCTGGCGGGGCAAACGGCTGAAGTTGCTGGCCAGCGAACCCCTGGTGGCCGAATTTGAAGGGATAAAGCTTGAAGGGGCAAAACTTGAGGGGGCAATACCTGGCACGGTCCTGGCAATCGAGCCCGGGGTAGGCCTGGTGGTGGCA